>NZ_LZII01000006.1:0-275823 GCF_001667425.1 Mycobacterium sp. 852002-51613_SCH5001154
GGGGCGTGGGCGGGCCCGCCGCCCGCCGCGGGCCGGGGGGGGCCCCGGGCGTGGCGGGCGCCCCCGCGCCCCCCCCCCCCGGGGGGGGCGCGGGCCCCGCCCCGCCCGCGGCTCCGGTGATGAATGCCACTCTGCCTGCAAGCTTTCCGCTCATAGTTTGCTCCCCTGTTGGTCCGGCCGCTCTATCGCTGAGCCGCCTTGACGAGGTTCGATCCGATGATCAAACGCTGAATCTCGCTGGTGCCCTCGTACAGCCGCAGCAGGCGTACATCGCGGTAGATGCGTTCGACGGCAACGCCACGCATATAACCGCTGCCACCGTGGATTTGAACCGCGAGATCCGCGACGTTGCCGGCCATTTCGGTGCAGAAGAGTTTGGCCGCCGACGGGGCGATTCTGCGATCCTCGCCCGCGACCCACTGCCGAGCGGCATCGCGCACCAGCGCCCGGCCGGCCATCACCGCGGTTTGCTGATCGGCGAGCATCGCCTGCACCAACTGGAAGTTCCCGATCGGCGTTCCGCCCTGGGTTGCGGTGGCGGCGTAGGAGACCGATTCGTCGAGCGCGCGTTGCGCGGCGCCCACCGCGAGGGCGGCGATGTGCACCCGTCCCCGGGCCAGCGAGGTCATCGCCGCTCGATATCCGATGTCTTCGCTGCCGCCGATCAGCGCGTCGGATCCGACGCGGACGTCGTCGAAGCTGACGTCGGCCGTCCAAGCACCCTCCTGCCCCATCTTGGCGTCCTTGGCTCCCACCTCGACACCCGCGGCGTCCGCGGGCACCAGGAAGACGGCGATTCCCGGGCCCTGGTCGTCGGCCGGCCGGGTGCGTGCGAAGACGACGAACAGATTGGCGACGGGCGCGTTCGTGATGAAACGCTTCTGCCCGGAGATCACCCAATCGCCTTCGTCGCGAACGGCTTTGGTGCGCAGACCGGCCGGGTTGGATCCGGCGCCCGGTTCGGTCAGCGCGAAGGAGGCGACGACGTCGCCGGCCGCAATCGATTCCAGCCAGCGGGATTTCTGCTCATCGGTGCCGAAGCCCACCAGAACTTGTCCGGCGATGCCGTTGTTGGTGCCGAACATCGAACGCAGTGCCAGGGACGTGTAGCCCAACTCCATCGCAAGCTCGACGTCTTGCACGAGGTTGAGGCCCAGGCCGCCCCACTCCTGCGGAATCGCGTAGCCGAACAGGCCCATCTTCTTGGCTTCGTCGCGGAGGTCGTCCGGAACGCGGTCCTGTTCGAGGATCTCCTGCTCGCGGGGCACGACGGCGCTGCGGACGAATTGCCTTGTCTGAGCGAGGATCTCTCGGAAATCGTCGTCCGAGACTTCGGCGACTTCGGCGGTGGCCATCGACTCCACGCTCCTCTCCTGGCCCGGGGCACCCCGGCTCAGAGCAGGATCCTATATCAAATATGATATTTGCCTTGAGGGGCGTCCGGTGGTGGAGACAACAGTGAAGGATGTGACCAGGTGTCGTTGTTGGCAGGTCAGACCGCGGTAATCACGGGCGGAGCGCAAGGGTTGGGGCTTGCCATCGCCGAGCGTTTTGTCGCCGAGGGCGCCCGGGTTGTGCTCGGCGACATCAATCTCGAGGAAACCCAGGTCGTGGCCAAGCAATTGGGCGGTGATGACGTAGCGGTCGCGGTCCGCTGCGATGTCACTCAGGCGTCCGATGTCGAAACGCTGATCCAAACCGCGGTTGAGCGCTTCGGCACCCTGGACATCATGGTCAACAACGCCGGCATCACCCGTGATGCGACCATGCGCAAGATGACCGAGGAGCAGTTCGATCAGGTCATCGCCGTGCATTTGAAGGGGACCTGGAACGGCACTCGGCTCGCGGCGGCGGTCATGCGCGAAAACAAGCGTGGCGCGATCATCAACATGTCCTCGGTGTCGGGCAAGGTCGGCATGGTCGGGCAGACCAACTACTCGGCGGCCAAGGCGGGCATCGTCGGCATGACCAAAGCCGCGGCCAAAGAGTTGGCTTACCTGGGCGTCCGGGTGAACGCGATCGCCCCCGGTTTGATCCGCTCCGCGATGACAGAGGCTATGCCGCAGCGCATTTGGGATTCAAAGGTTGCCGAGGTGCCGATGGGCCGGGCCGGTGAGCCCAGCGAAGTCGCCAGCGTGGCGCTGTTTTTGGCGTCCGACCTGTCGTCGTACATGACCGGCACCGTCATGGAAATCACCGGCGGCCGACACCTATGAGTGCCGTCCGCGAAGCCGTTGTCTGTGAACCCGTCAGGACGCCGATCGGGCGCTACGGCGGAATGTTCAAGGCGCTGACCGCCGTCGACCTCGGCGTCGCCGCGCTGAAGGGGTTATTGGAGCGGACCGGGCTGGCGCCCGAGGCCGTGCAAGACGTGGTCCTGGGCCATTGTTATCCCAGTAGCGAGGCGCCGGCGATCGGGCGCGTCGTGGCGCTGGACTCGGGCCTGCCGGTGACGGTTCCCGGCATGCAGGTCGACCGGCGTTGCGGCTCGGGCCTGCAAGCGGTCATCCAGGCGTGCCTGCAAGTGGCTAGCGGCAATAACGATCTCGTCATCGCCGGCGGCTGCGAAAGCATGAGCAACGTCGCCTTCTACTCCACCGACATGCGCTGGGGCGGCGCCCGCGGTGGCGTCCGGGTGCATGACGGGCTGGCCCGTGGGCGCACCACCGCCGGTGGCCGGCACTACCCGGTGCCGGGAGGCATGCTGGAAACTGCCGAGAATCTGCGCCGCCAGTACGACATTTCCCGCCAGGAGCAGGACGAGCTGGCGGTGCGGTCGCACCAGCGCGCGGTGGCCGCGCAGAAGGACGGCATCCTCTCCGAGGAGATCATTCCCGTGGCGGTGCCCGGCCGCCACGGCGAGGAACTGATCGACACCGACGAACATCCGCGCGCCGACACATCGGTCGAGTCGTTGAGCAAACTGAAACCCGTTCTGCTGGACGAGGATTCGGAGGCGACGGTCACCGCCGGAAACGCCAGCGGGCAGAACGACGCGGCGTCGATGTGCGTGGTGACCACACCCGAGAAGGCCGCCGAGTACGGTCTGAAGCCCCTGGTGCGTCTGGTGTCGTGGGCGGTGGCGGGGGTCGCGCCCAACCTCATGGGGATCGGGCCGGTGCCGGCGACCGAGGCGGCGCTGGAAAAGGCCGGTCTGCGGCTGTCCGACATCGACCTCATCGAACTCAACGAAGCCTTTGCCGCGCAAGCGCTCGCTGTCATGCGGGAATGGAATTTCGGTGCCGCCGACCACGAGCGCACCAACGTGCACGGCTCCGGGATCTCCCTGGGCCACCCGGTCGGTGCGACGGGTGGGCGGATGCTGGCCAGCCTGGCGCGCGAGCTCAACCGCCGCGAGGCGGGCTACGGGCTGGAGACCATGTGCATCGGCGGCGGGCAGGGACTGGCCGCGGTGTTCGAGCGGGTCGCCCCGACGTGACCGGGCCCCTGAACGGCCTCACTGTCGTGGAGGTTTCCAGCTTCGTCGCCGCCCCGCTGTGTGGCATGACGCTCAATCAGCTTGGCGCGGAGGTGATCCGCATCGACCCGATCGGTGGCGCGTCCGACGTGCACCGGTGGCCGCTGGCGGCAGACGGCACATCGATCTACTGGACCGGGCTGAACAAGGGAAAGCGCTCGGCCACCATCGATTTGCGGTCCCCCGACGGGCAGGAGCTGGTCCAGCGGCTCATCGTCGAGGGGGACGGCGTGGTGGTGACCAACGCCGCCGGCCTGTCCTGGCTCAGTCACGACGTGTTGACATCCAAGCGGCCCGACGTCATTCACGTGCAGCTGCTCGGGCGCGGCGACGGTTCCACTGGCGTGGATTACACCGTCAACGCCGGCATCGGATTCCCGCTCGTCACCGGCCTCGCGGATCACGCCGGCCCGATCAACCACGTGCTGCCGGCGTGGGACGTCTCCTGCGGCCTGTACGCAGCGCTGGCCGTCGTCACCGCCCTCCGCCGCCGCGACGAAAGCGGTGCGGGTGCGCGGATCAGCGTGGCGCTCGAGGACGTCGCACTGGCCACCGCCGGAAACCTGGGACTGCTGACCGAGCCCCAAGTCACCGGCACGCAACGGCAGCGCCTGGGCAACGCCATCTACGGGCAGTACGGACAGGACTTCGCCAGCCGCGACGGCGCCCGGTTCATGGTTGTCACCCTGACCCGCCGGCACTTTCGCGATCTTGTCGACGTGACGGGCACCGGCACCGCGGTAACCGCGCTCGCTGAGGCGCTGGGCGTCGACTTCGGCTCCGAGGGTGACCGCTACCGATACCGCGACGTGCTGTCCGGCCTCTTCGGCACCTGGTTCGCCGACCACACCGCCGAGGAGATCACCGGCGCGCTGTCGGGCACGACGGTGCTCTACGAGCGGTACCGCACCTTCGCGGAGGTCGCCGCCGGCCCGAAGGTGACTGCCAACCCGCTGTTTTCCCTCCTGCACCAGGAGGGCCTGGGTGACTACTTCGCCCCCGGCCTGCCGGTAACGCTCGACGGCACCCACCCCGCCGGCACGGCCGCCCCGGCCTTGGGGCAAGACACCGTCGAGGTCCTCGAGCGGCGTTTGGGGTTGACGAGGGCCGACATCGAACGCCTGACGGACGCCAAGACAATCGCTTGCTGAGCAAGCCAATACGGAAAGACAGCGCATGACCAAACTCGCCCAGACCCTGGGGTTGACGGAATTCCAGACCGAAATCATCGCCACCGTAAGGCAATTCGTCGACAAGGAAGTCATCCCCAACGCCGCGGAACTCGACCGCGGGGACACCTACCCTCAGGACATCGTCGACCGGATGCGCGACATGGGCCTGTTCGGACTGATGATTCCGGAGGAGTACGGGGGTTTGGGGGAGTCGCTGCTGACGTACGCGCTGTGCGTCGAAGAGCTGGCGCGCGGTTGGATGAGCGTTTCCGGGGTGCTCAACACGCACTTCATCGTGGCCTACATGCTGCGTCAGCACGGCACTGATGCGCAGAAGCAACGGTTCCTGCCGCGGATGGCCACCGGCGAGACGCGGGGGTCCTTCTCTATGTCGGAGCCGGAGCTGGGCTCCGATGTCGCCGCCATCCGGACTCGGGCGGTGCGCGATCGGGACGGCGACGGCGACTACGCCATCAACGGCCAAAAGATGTGGCTGACCAACGGCGGGAGCTCGACGCTGATCGCGGTGCTTGTTCGCACCGACGAAGGGGCCGACAAGCCGCACCGGAACCTGACCACCTTCTTGGTCGAGAAGCCAACGGGTTTCGGTGAAGTCGTGCCCGGCCTGGTCATACCGGGCAAGATCGACAAGCTGGGGTACAAGGGGATCGACACCACCGAACTCATCTTCGACGGCTACCAGGCAAGCGCCGACGACGTTCTGGGCGGTAGCCCCGGACAGGGCTTCTTCCAGATGATGGACGGCATCGAGGTCGGCAGGGTCAATGTGTCTGCCCGAGCCTGCGGCGTGGGCATCCGCGCCTTCGAGCTCGCGGTCCGTTACGCCCAGCAGCGCCACACCTTCGGCAAGCCCATCGCCGAGCACCAGGCCATCGCATTCCAGCTGGCCGAGATGGCCACCAAGATCGAAGCGGCGCACCTGATGATGGTCAATGCGGCCCGACTGAAAGACTCGGGGGAGCGCAACGACGTCGCCGCCGGGATGGCCAAATACCTGTGCAGCGAATATTGCACCGAGGTGACCCAGCAGAGTTTCCGGATCCACGGCGGCTACGGCTATTCCAAGGAATACGAGATCGAGCGGCTGATGCGTGACGCTCCGTTCCTTCTGATCGGCGAGGGAACCAGCGAAATCCAGAAGAACATCATCAGCAAGCGACTGCTCGCCGAATACCAGGTCTAGCGATGACGATCCCGGATTTCGCCGCGCGACCGCAACTTTCGGACGATGTCGCACGCTTCATCCGCCGGCGGATCTTCGATGGTACCTACGCCGCGGGGTCCTACGTCCGCCTGGATCAACTGGCCGCCGAGTTGGGAATCAGCGTCACACCGGTGCGGGAGGCACTCTTCGCCCTGCGCGCGGAAGGCCTGATCGACCAACAGCCCCGCCGCGGTTTCATGGTGCTGCCGGTGACGGGTCGCGACGTCACCGACGTCGCGAACCTTCAGGCTCACGTCGGTGGTGAACTCGCGGCGCGGGCCGCGATCAACATCACCGACGACCAACTGCGCGAACTCAAACAGATCCAGGCGGAACTCGAAGACGCCTACGCCGGCGATGACGACGAGCGGACGGTGCGCCTCAACCACCAATTCCACCGCGCCATCAACGTTGCCGCGGACTCGCCGAAGCTCGCCCAGTTGATGTCGCAGATCACCCGCTACGCACCGGAATCGGTGTTTCCGGCCATCGAAGGTTGGCCCGAACAGTCGATGAGGGATCATCGCCGGATCCTGTCCGCGCTGAAAAAGCGTGACGACCAGCTGGCCCGCGCGGCGATGTCACAACACCTCGCCGCCGGCGCGGTTCCGCTGATCGATCACCTCACCGCCCGCGGGGTGGTCATGGACGCGAGCCGTCCGGCCTCGGGCTAACTGTTGTTCCCGCGCGCGCCTCGGCATATTCTGCCTGGGAGGGGGCAATGACATAAGCGAGGAAAAGTGCCCCGAACGATCCGCGCGTCGGCCATCTTCGGTGTAGCTGTGATCGCGACAGCTCTCGCACCCCCGGCCGTCGCCGACCCACTGGACCCGATCCCCGGCAATGGCGTCTTTGTCGTGGGCCCCGACATCGCACCGGGCCTTTACCACACGGGCGGCTCGGGTTCGGCCTTCGGCGTCTGGATCAACAACGTGCCAACCCAGGACTCGATGTGCTCGTGGTTCACCTACAGCACGCCCGATGCGAACAAGGAGCACGTGCTTCAGACGAACACCTCGATCGGTCCGATGTACGCGAACATCAACACGGCGGTCAAAGCCTTCGAGTCGCAGAACTGTCAACCCTGGACCCGAGTTTCCTAGCGCGCCTCGCCGGCCCAGGCCCGGGAGTCGTGATTCTTGTCGCGAAAGGCATTGCGATAACTTTGCGGCGCCACTCCCACCAGGCGGCGGAACTGTTCGCGGAAATTCGTCACTGATGCGAAACCGACTCGGCGCGAGATGGATTCGACGCTGTCGGAGCTGCACTCGAGCAGCTCCTCGGCGTGCTTGATCCGGACGCTGTTCACCCACTGCATCGGCGTCTGGCCCGTTTCCGTCTTGAACCGCCGGTTGAGGGTTCGCTCGCTGGTGGCGGCCTGCCTCGCGATGTCGCGGAGCGTCAGCGGCAGGTGGGCGTTGCCCTCCAGCCAGACCAGCAGACCGTCGAGTTCGGTGTCGGACCTTCCGCGGCGGCGAATGACGAACTGAGCCTGGTCGCCGGTGCGGTGAAGGGGCGTGACCGCTAACCGGGCGGCGTCGGCGGCCGCCGCCGAGCCGTAGTCACGCGCAACCATGTACAGGCACAAGTCGAGCCCCGCGGACGCCCCGGCGGAGGTGAGAACCTGGCCTTCGTCGACGTAGAGCGCGGCGGCATCGAGTCGGACGTCTGGATGCACGGCGGAAAACAGGTCGGCGGCCGACCAATGCGTGGTGGCGCGTTTGCCGGCCAGTATCCCGGCGGCGGCGACGGTGAAGGTGCCGCTGCAGATGGAGGCGATGCGAATCCCCTTGCCGTACGCGGACTTCAGCGCCGCGATGACGTCCTCCCGGACCGGCACCGTGACGTCGTTGCGCCCGGGCACCACGATGGTATCGGCGTTCGCGAGTTCCGCCAGGCCGCAATCGGTGGCGATCCGCACCGGTCCGGCCGGAACGACGGGGTCCGCGCCGCAAACCCGAACGCGGTACCCCGGAGCGCCGGTCGGGAGGTAGGCACGACCGAATACCTCGATCGCGATCGCCAGATCGAACGCGATGACGTCCGGCTCGGCCAGGATCGCCACGGAGTGCATGGGTTGGCAATATACCGGTCCATAGTGTCAATCCAGCCACTGGTTTTGTCGGACGCGGCCGATGACGATGACGTGGTGCACGCACAGATCGTCTTGTACGACGGGTTCGACCCGCTTGACGTCGTCGGGCCCTTCGAAGTCTTGTCGGCTGGCAGCGACCGTGTGGGAGGTGACCTGACGGTGACGCTGGTGTCGGCGGAGGGGCCGCGCAGCGTCATCGGCGGCACTCGCGGTTTGGCGCTGACGGCCGCCGCCGCACTCGATCCATCGGAAAGCGGCTGCGTGATCGTGCCCGGCGCCAGCGGCCCCATCACCGGTGATCCGGACGACGGCGTCGAGACCATCCCGGTGCTGCTGGCCCGAGCCGCGCAGACCGAGCTGACACCGTTGTTGCGGAAGGCGTTTGACAACCCGGAGGTGACGGTGGGCGGTGTCTGTGGCGGATCCGTGGTGATGGCGATGTCCGGCCTGATCGAGGGGCGCCATGCGGTGACTCATCACCTGGGCCTGGAGCTGCTCGAAGCCGCGGGTGTGCATGCGGTGGCGGCGCGCGTGGTCGACGACGGCGACCTGATCACCGCGGGCGGTGTCACGTCGGGGCTGGATCTGGCCCTGTACCTGCTGGACCGGTGGTACGGACCGCGAGTCGCGCACGCCGTCGAGGAGCTTTTCGAGTACGAGCGTCGGGGCACCGTGTGGCGTCCGACGGGACGAGATCCGGTGGAGGCATAGATGGGCATCGGCGGTGACTGGGACGTAACGATCAAGACCCCGATCGGGACTCTGGCCGTGCGGTATGCGTTCGCCGAGTTGCCGGGCGGACTGACCGGCACGGCGACGTACAAGGGCGAAACAGTTCCCTTGCAGGACTTGATAAGTGGCGCGGCCACCGAGGGCACGCGGCTGACCTGGCGGCAATCGGTGACCAAACCGATGCGGCTCAACCTGGACTTCGACGTCGTGGTCGACGGGGATCGGATGGCCGGGCATTCCCGCGCGGGCCGGTTACCGCGGTCGGCGGTCTCCGGCATCCGCCGCTGACCGCCAGTACGACGCCGGTCAGCCCGCGAGGGCCTCGATCAGCATCTCCCGCAGCCGACCGGTGTCGACCTTGCCGGTGCCCCCGCGCGGCACGCCGTCATCGGATTCCAACAACAGCCACACGGTCGGAACCTTGAACGCGCTCAGCAGCTTTCGCGCATAACGACTCAGATGATCGGCGGACACGGCCCCGTCGCACACCACAACCGCGCCCACCCGTTGGCCCGTGGTTCCCGGCACGCTGGTGACAAAGGCGCTGCGGACACCGTCGATGGTGCGCAGCGCTCGTTCGACCTCGCTGGGATAGACGGTGGCGCCGCTGACCTTGAACATGTCGTCGGAGCGCCCGTGGTAGAACAGGAACCCCTCGTCGTCGAGGCGGCCCAGGTCGCCGGTGGGGTAGAAGCCGTCGGCGGTGAACAGCTCTTCTCGGCTGCGACCGCAGATGCCGCGCAGCGTGTGTGGCCCCCGAATCTGGATCATGCCCACGGCGCCGGCCGGCACGGGCTCGCCGCTGTCGGGATCCACGATGCGAACCTCCATGCCGCTGAACGGCTTTCCGCAGCTGCCCCACGCAGTCTCGGGCATGTCGGTGTCGGCGGGATAGCCGCAGTATGGACCGAATGCCTCGGTCATGCCGAACAACGTGGCCCGAGCGCCCGGCTGGGCCCGCTGTTCGGGCGGGAGCAGTGCCTGCAGGCTCCCCGGCCGCAGGGCCGACAGATCGGCGCCGACAGTGGCGGCGTGCCTGGCCAACGTCTCCGCTTGGTCCGGCCAGCCGCGAAACAGCGTCACCCGCTCGGCTTCCAGCAGGCGCAGCGTGGTCTCCGGCCGCGGAATCTCCTCCGTCACCAGGGTGGCACCGGCCAGCAGCGTGGACAGGATTCCGCTGCCGAAGCCGCCCACCCAGAAGAACGGCATGGGTAGGTACAGCCGGGTGTCGGCGGTGATGCAGCGCGCGGCCAGGCCCGACCGCACGGCCTCCAGTGCACTGCCGTGAGAGTGCAGGACCCCCTTGGGGGCCCCACTGCTGCCGGAGGTGAACATGATGACCAACGGGTCGGCGGCCGTGACCGTCTCCGTCATGGCATCGACGATTCGGCGCACCGGCTCGCCGGCGGTGGCGTGGGTGAGCCGGTCGGTCGTCCAGACCTGACGCAGGGCAGGAAGTTCGGGCCGCAGCTCCTGAAGCTCATCGAGATAGCGATGACCGCGAAATTCGTCGACACTGACCAGGAACTGGACCGCCGCGACACGCAGCTGCGCGGCGAGCTCACCGGCCTGCAGCAGCGTGCTCAGCGGTACCAGCACGGCACCGATGCGGGTCAGCGCGACAGCGACCTGTACCCAGCGAGCGCTATTGGGCATGATCAATCCCACCCGGGTGCCCTTGCCCACACCGGCTTCAATGAATACCGCGGCCAATTCTCTTGTGGTGAGGTCGAGTTCGCGATAACTGATCCGCGACGCAGGGTCGATGACCATCGGTATGTCGCCGTCGCGATCGGAGCGGAACCGCACCAGTCCGTCGATGGTGTCAGGCATCGAAGAGCTCTCTCAGTCCCCGTGTGTCGACTTTGCCGCTGGAGAGCAGCGGCAGTTGGTCGCGCGACAATGTCAGGAACCGCCGGGGAATCTTGTATGCTGACAATTCCGCCTTCAGCCCGTCGCGCAGCGCCGCCTCGTCGAAGGCGGCGCCCTCGGGCACGACCACGACCGCCGCGACCAGTTGTCCGCGCTGCGCATCCGGGACACCGACGACATGGGCCGTCAGCCCGCCGGTGACCTTGGCGATTGCCCGTTCCACTTCGTCGGCCGAGACATTGGCGCCGGCCGTCTTGATCATCGTGCTGAGCCGGCCGACGTAATAGAAGAACCCGTCGGCGTCGGCGCGCACCAAATCCCCGGTGTGGAACCAACCGTCGGCGTCGAAGCACTCCTCGCGACTGCGTCGGTAGTAGCGCTGCATCACGAACGGTCCCCGGATACGCAGTTCCCCGACCCTGCCGACGCCGACCGCTAGTCCGGTTTGGGTGTCGACGATCCTGGTGTCGAAGCCGGGCGCCGGTCTGCCGAACGATCCGCGCCTGCTCTCGGGTTGATCGGTCTCGTCGTCGCTGATCAGCACGACGCTGCCGGCCTCGGTCATGCCCAGCATGTTGTGCCGCAGCTCGGGATCGGCCGGTCGAACCGCAGCCGCCATGATCGGGTACAGGTTGCCGCGACGCATCGATGACAGGTCACGGCGCGCGAAGCTCGGATGGTCGGCGAGGTGCGCGATCCCTGCGCTGAAACCGTTGGTCAAGGTGGGTTTTTCGGCTTCCAGCAAATCGAGCGTCGTACCGGGATCCTCGGCGTTGGAGCACACCAGCGTCGAGCCGGCGACCAGGGTGGCGAGCAGTCCGAACGCGAAGCCGCCGATCCAGCAGAACGGCGAATTGCAGAACAGCTTGTCGTCGGCCGTCAAACCGCGAATGGCGTTGAGATTGCGCTGGTGTTCGAGCAGCGCGCCGTGTGTGTGTACGACGCCCTTGGGGGCGCTGCTGGAGCCCGACGTGTACACGATGGCCAGGGGATCGCAACCCCGGACGTCATCTTGCGTCGCCGCCAACAGCGCGGGGGTCACGGTATCGGCCAGCCGGTAGAACCGGTCGATGTCGCGGACGCGCCGCCGCGCACCGGGGCGGTAGCTGATGCCGACCTGCCGGAGTTGCGGTGCGGCCGGGGCCAAGAACCGGTAGTCGGACCCGAAATCCGAGTCCGACAGCACCTGCTCGAGGCGTTGCACGTAGTCGTGTGTGCGGAAAGATGCTGCGCTCAAGAGTATTTCGACATCGCTGTCGAGCAGTTGTTCGTGCATCTCGCGGGCGGTGACGAAGGTGGAGAAGGGAACCACCACGGCGCCGATTCGCGCCGCCGCCAGCATAGCGACGACGAATTCCGACCCGTTGGGATAGAGCAGGCCGACGTGGGTGCCCTTGCCCGCGCCGACCGCGATCAGCCCGCGGGCGAGCTCGGCCGAGCGGGCCTCGGCTTGGCCATAACTGATGCGGTCAGCGTCGCAGATGAGTAGCGGACGTTCTGCGCCCGCACGGGCCCGGCGTGTCAGGACGTCGGCGACGGTCGGGCTGTCACCGGGCATGGTCACTGTTGGCTGCGCTGAAGAAGCGCTGAACCGCGCCCAGATCGGCTTTGCCCGACGGTGTCCGCGGGATGGTGTCGACGATCGCGATCTCGGTGGGAATCTCGTAGCGCGCCAGCCGCGTTCCCAGGTATTGCACCAGCGCGTCGCAGTCGACGGACGCGGACCCGCGCAGCTCCACCAGGGCGACCGGCGTCGCCCCGAGACGCTCGTCGGGCCGGCCGACCACCGCTGCACCTGCCACCGCGGGGTGGCTCTCCAGGGCGGTGCGAACGTCGTCGGGCATCACCTTGAACCCACCACGGATGATCGCCTGGTCGGCCCGCCCGACGATCCACACGAAGCCGTCCGCGTCGATGCGCGCCATGTCCGTGGTCCGCATCCACTGGGCCGACGGCCCCAGTTGGCCCGGCTTGACCTCGAGCAGACCGACCTTGTCAGTCCCCAGTGGCGTGCCGTCGTCCGCGACCACCCGCAACTGCGCACCCGGGTTGGCGCGGCCGACGCTGCCCCGTTTGGCGGCCCAATAGCGTTGGTGATCCGGCAGGGTCCAGCCGGCGACACCGCCACCGAATTCGGTTGCCGCGTAAGACGTCAGGACGGGGATGCCGTATTTGGCGGTGAAGGCGTCGGCGTCGTCGGCCGTCAGCGGGGCCGTGCCGCAGGTGACGGCGCGGATGCTGTCCAGATCGGCCGGCGGCAGGTTTGAGTGCAACACCGTGCGCAGGGCCGCGGGTACCAGCGATACGGTCCGCGGCCGGTGCCTGCGCACCGCGTCGGCCCAGGAGTTGAGCTCGAAACGTTCGAGAAGCGCGAATGGTCGTGCGTCGGCGATGCATTGCAGCACGCGGAATACCCCGCCGATGTGCACCAGCGGGGAGTTGACGATCGCGACGCCGCTACGTAGCTCGGTGGGCGCCGGGACGCGGCGGGGTTCGGCGCCCATCACGCTGCGCGCCAACATGTCGTAGCCGAGGTCGACCCTTTTGGGCGGACCCGTCGTACCGCTGGTCAACATTCGTACCGCGACCCCGGTCCGCGGGTGGACCTCCGGACGAGTCGTCGAGGCCCCGGCCGGGGCATCGTCCAACCGACCCGAAATCGCCACCGTGGTGGCGTCGGTCGTCGGGGGCAGCAGTGTCGTCAGATCGGTGCTTTCCCCGATGATCAGGGGCAGCCGCAGTCCGGCGATGTCGGCCTTGGTGCGCTCGTCCCCGCGAGACGGGTTGATGACGACGACGGTGCCACCGCCCAGCAGCACCCCGAGAAACGCGGCCACCTGACCGGGCCGGTTGCGCAGCAGCATCCCGACTTCGTCACCAGCGGTGAGCACGGCGATGCGTTCTGCCATGGCGCGGACCCTCTCCCACGAAATCCATTGGCCGTCATACTCGATCGCGTCGGCGCCCGGCTCCAGGTTGAGGACGTCGGCGATGCGTTGACTGAGCGGGTGCGCAGGCATCAGCGGGTCTTCGGAGTACGCGCCGCACCTTCGCCGTCGGCCTTCTGGGCGGCGAGTTCGGCAGTGCCGAGCGGGTTGCCCAGGCGGGTATAGATCAGCCCCTGCTCCATGGCCGCGCGATACGGCTTGTCGAGCGACTCCCAAATCGCCTTCACCGTGCCCTGAGTCGCGATCGGTGGCTTCGCGGCGATCGTCGCGGCAATCTCGTGCGCGCGGCCCCAGAGCTGCTCGGCGGGGACCACCTCCGACACCAGTCCAATCCGGAGCGCGGTGTCGGCGCTGACCCGCTCGTCGTTACCCATCAAGGCGATGCGCAACGTCTCGCCAAGACCGATGCGCCTCATCAGGCCGATCGGCTCCAACGCGCAGACCAGGCCGGCGGATACGTGCGAGTCGAAAAAGGTGGCGTCCTGCGAACAGATGACGACGTCGGATTCGTTGATGAAGTAGAACGCGCCCGCGGTGCACACGCCCTGAACGGCGCAGACGACCGGCTTCCACATCTTCTGCCACTTGGGGCTGAGCGCCTCGCCGGGATCCTCGTGGTTCCAGATGTTTTCGGGCTGCCCGTAGGGCGTTTTGATGTCCAGCCCTGCGCTGAACGCCCGATCACCGGCGGCCCGCAGCACCACCGCGTTGACCGACTCGTCGAGCTTGACCATGCGCCAGGCGCGGGTCATCTCCTCACACATGGTGCGGTTGAACGCGTTCAGCTGCGCGGGCCGGTTCAGTGTGATGGTCGCGACCCGATCGGTCTCGTCGACCTCGAGCAGGATGGTCTCGAACGTCATCGGCATTGCCAATCGGGCTTGCGTTTCTCGACGAAGGCTTTGGGCCCTTCGGCCGCGTCCTCGGTCCGCAGCACGCGCTCGCGGAACGTTTCTGCCATGATCTCGGCTTCGTGCAGCGGCACGTTGAGACCCTTGAGGATGGCCAGGCGAGTTCCCCGAACCGCCAGCGGCGCATTGGAGTTGACGATGCCGGCGATCTCGTGCGCCCGCTCGAGAAGCCGGTCGTGCTCGACGATTTCGCTGATCAGACCGAGTTCGTAGGCGCGTTGCGCGCTCATCCGCTCGTGCTTGCCCATCAATGCCATCCGCAGGGCAATGGAGCGGGGCAGCACGCGCGACAGCCGCACCATCTCGCGTCCGGCCACTAGTCCGATGCTCACGTGCGGATCGAAGAATGTTGCCTGCTCCGAGGCGATCACGATGTCCGATGTGGTGACCCAGTCCATGCCGGCGCCGCAGCACAACCCGTTGACCGCGGCGAGCACCGGCTTGGCGGCCGTGCGAAATGGGGGAGTGCCCTCCTGCGGTGCCTCCCATTGGTCGTAGGTCGACAGATACGGGCGCTCGTAGATCACCTTGCCGTCTTCGGGAATGGCCCTGACGTCGGCGCCCGTGCAGAACGCGCGACCGGTGCCGGTCACGATGGTCAGCCAGACCTCGTCGTCGTTCTCGGCCTCGTCGTAGGCGGCCCGCAGCTCGGTGATCATGTGGGGGCTGAGGGCGTTGAGGGCGTCCGGACGGTTCAGCGTGATGGTGGCGGTATGCCCGTCGACGTCGTAGTTGATGGTGTCGAACGAGTCAGTAGGCATCCTGCTCCCTCATCGGCCCTGAAACTTCGGTGCCCGTCGCTGCCGGAAGGCTTCCAGGCCTTCCTTGAAATCTGCTGTCCGGCAGGATAGTTCGAGATTGAACAGCTCCTGGGTCATGGCTTGGCTCAGCGTGGCCTGCTGGCCGAAGCTCAGGGCCTGCTTGGTCAGCCCGATCGCCGCGGTCGGACCGCAAACCAGCCGCTCGAGCAGTTCCTCGGCGGTGCCCTCGAGTTCGGCGGGGTCTACCGCTTGGTGGATCAATCCCCAGTCGGCCGCATCGTCCGCGCTGACCTTCTCGCCGAGCAGCAGCATCCGCCTGGCCCGTGCCAGGCCGACCAGCCGGGGCAGCAGCCAAGTCGCGCCCGAGTCGGGGCTGAAGCCCCGGTCCACGAAGGGCTCCCAGAACACCGCATCGCTGGCGGCAACAGTGAAGTCGGCTGCCAGCGCGAGATTGCACCCGAACCCCGCGGCCCATCCTCGCACGCTACAGAGCACCGGCAGCTGGATGCTCGCCACCAGTTCGATCACGCGATGAGCGGCATGGGGGATGCGCCGCACGAGATCGCCGGTGCGGGGACGTTGTTGGTCGTTGGCGGCGACCCAGTCCACTCCGGCGCAGAAGTCGTCGCCGCCCCGGATGTGAACCGCGCGCAACGAATCGTCGGCGGCGGCATCGGTCAGTGTCTCAACCATGGACCCAATCATTGCCTGGCTCAACGAGTTACGCCGGGATGGACGATCCAGCGTCAGCCGCAGCACGGCGCCGTCCCGCCGCACTGTCACCGCACCATCGGCACCGGCCGCGTCGGCCTCCTGACTCACCGTCGAATCCGGCCTTTCTGCCGATACGGTTACCCATACAGTAGGCAATACGATTGATACGCTGTATAAGTTAGCAGGGTACGCTGCCGCCGGACATAGCCGGGCCGGAACCCGAGCGAAAAGAGACAAGCATGGCCTTGCAGGAGGGGCGACCCGAGGGGCGGGCCGCTTCAGAGGCGCCGGGCACCAGCGACGCCAAATTCGGCGAGCGGCCCCTGGCCCAGACCGTGGCCGCCGCCGGGGCCATGCGGCGCCTGAGTTCGCTGCTGCTGTCCCTCGAACATCCGCATCCGACGGTCGACACCATGGTGGAGAAGTTCGCGCAGTGGGAGCGCGAGCTCGCGGTCGCGGCTCCCGTGGACAACGCACCACGCATCGGCGACGTCCCCGATGACCCTCGGCGCGTCTATCTCAACCACGCGACAGACATTGGCGCCTACAACCCGTGCTTTCCGGAGTATCTGTTCGACCACCTCGATGCCGACCAGGCCACCGGGCGGGTCAACTTCCCGCTCGTCTACGAGGGCCCGCCGGGGTTGGTGCACGGCGGCTTTCTGGGCGTCTTCTTCGACTGCGTCATCCAGCACCACAATTGCGTCGCAGGCCTTTCGGGCAAGACCCGGTCGTTGGTGGTGACGTTCCGCCGTCCGACCCCCGCGTTGACCGAACTGCGGTTCGACATCGCTCGTGCGCAAAGCGAGCGCGGTGTCGCCTCGACAGCGCGGCTGCTGCTCGATGACGAAGTGCTCTGTACCGGCGAGGTGAGCACGTTGGCGTCACCACCGGAAAAGCTGGCCGGGTTTCAATTCGGCAGGCGGCGAAAGGAGTCCGACACATGACTGCCCCAAGCGCCGAGGACGATCGTGTGCTGTTCGAGGCCGACCGCGACCGCCGCATCGCGACGATCACGCTGAACAATCCCTCGCAACACAATGCCTACGACGCCGCCATGCGCGAGGCCGCCGCCCGCTGTCTGGATCGGGTGGCCGAAGACGACGACCTCACGGTGGTGCTGTTGCGCGGAGCTGGTGGCGTCTTCTCCACCGGCGCCGACATGAACAACGCGTACGGCTGGTACGGCAAGCAGGGCGACGTGGGCGAGGACGCGTCGGCCAAGCGCCGCCCCAGCCAGCGCCGGCGACTCGCCGTGGACCGCAAGTCTTTTGGCTTCTACCACAATTTCATGGGCTTTCCCAAGATCACGGTGGGTGAGATCGCCGGGTATGCGCTCGGCGGCGGGTTCGAGATGGCACTGATGACCGACATCTCCGTGATAGCGCGTGACACGAAGATCGGCATGCCGGCGACCCGCTTCCTCGGCCCGGCGCTCGGCAGCCTGCACATGTTCTTCCACCGGCTGGGGCCCGTGCTGGCCCGCCGCCTGCTGCTCACCGGCGACGTCATCGAGGCCGGCGAGCTCGAGCACCTCGGAATTTTCACCGACACATGCGATTCAGCCGCTGTCGGGGCGCGTGCGCGGTACTGGGCCGAGAAGGCGGCGAAGATGCCCGCCGACGGAGTGGTGATCGCCAAGGAAGCGTTCCGCCTCGTCGAGCAGAGCCAGGCGTACCAGGGTGAGGAAGTTGCCAGCTATCTCTTCCACGCCTTCGGCACCAACCTGCAATTCGGGCCGGACGAGTTCAACTTCGTCAAAACCCGCGCACAGCACGGCACGAAGGAAGCGTTCCGGCTCCGCGATGAATACTTCGACGTGCCGGAACCCGAAGCCTAATAGGCCGATTCGTTCTCGGCTAGCGCGCGGCCGGGGCCTTGGTACGCGCCCGTGAACCAGGCGACTTGGCCGCCTTGCGTGGCCGTGACGGCGCCTGCTTGCCGGCTCTCGATCCCTTGCCCTCCTCGATCAACCGACTGGCGTGATCGAGGATGCAACCGAGGCCGTATTCGAAATTGGTTTCGTCGGGTGCGCCGATCCGATGACCGATCCGGCTTACTTGCGCGAGGAGGGGGGTCTTCTCGGGATCGATGGCGACGGCGTCCTCGATAGCGCGTGCACCCTCGTCGGAGGATTGATTCTTTTCGTACAGCCGCTGCAGCACCACCGATCCGCGGACGTGCACCGAAACGGCCGAGTACGTGTCGAAGGCATCCTCCGGCGACAGCCCGGCCTCAACCAGATTGGCGATCGCCTTCTCCATTTCCTCGGCGCCCAACCGCGCCGCCTTCGGGCTCAGTGCGGCACGAATCAAAATCAGGTCGCACAGAATTGGGTTGCCCATGAAAGTCTTACGCATCAGGCGCGCATGGTTGCGCAGCGTCTCGCGCCAGTCGCTGGCCTCGACGTAGGGGGTGGCGAACACATACTTGCTCAACGCGCGATCGGTCATCGCGTTGAGCAGGTCGTCCTTCTTGCGGAAGTACCAGTAGATGCTGGTCACTCCGACGCCGAGATGTTTGCCGAGCAGCGGCATGCTCAAGTTGTCGATCGATACTTGCTCCGCGAGTTCGAATGCGCCACTGATAATGTCATCGGGATTGATGGATCCGCGTTCGCGTCGTTGACGCTTATCGGCGGTAGCCTGCTTTGCCACTACGGGCACCTCCATCACGATGTATCCTTTGTATACGGTCGGAGAGCTGTGCGAGCTCACCTGCGCATACGCTGGCGTTTCTGCCGCTCGACGATTACCGTCAGCCCGGCCTTTCTGCGCTTTTCCATCTGCTACTGTAATACCTATCGTAGGCTTTTTGGTAACGAAGGCTGGACGGGCGAAGATGACCGGGCACAGGCCATTGATCGAGTCCCCCGATGAGCCACGGGAATTGCCATGGATTTAGGTCTGGCGCATGCGGCAACGGTGGTGGTCGGCGGTAGCCGCGGGATGGGGCTGGCGGCGGCTCGATGCCTCGCCGACGAGGGCGCCCGGGTGGCAGTGGTCGGCCGCAGCCGTGACGCACTCGACTCCGCGGTCGCGGATCTGACCGCACGTGGAAGCGCGGATGCCGTTGGTCTCGTCGCGGACATCGGTGACGCGGGGCAGGTCGACGAAGCATTCGCCGACCTCGCACAGCGGTGGGGCGACGAACTCAATGTGCTTGTCAACACGGTCGGGCCGGGCGCGGCGGGCAGTTTCGACGATTTGACCGACGAGCAGTGGCGCCAAGCCGTCGAAGACGGCGTGATGGGCATGGTGCGCTGCGTCCGTGCGGCACTTCCGCTGCTGCGCAAGGCGCAATGGGCGCGGATAGTCAACTTCTCGGCGCACTCGACCCAGCGGCAGAGCGTCATGCTGCCCGCCTACACGGCGGCCAAGGCGATGCTGACAAGCGTCTCCAAGAATCTGTCGTTGCTGTTGGCCAAGGACGAGATCTTGGTCAACGTGGTGTCGCCAGGCACCATCGCATCCGAGTCGCTGGTCGGCTGGGCGCAGTCGGTGGGCGTCGACGGCGACGACCCCTACGCGCTAATGGACGCCATTGCCAAGCACTTTGGCCATCCCGCGCACATGCCCCGGGCGGGACTGCCGGAGGAGATCGGGCCGGTGGTCGCCTTCCTTGCGTCGCGGCGCAACTCGTACATGACCGGGGCAAACATCAACGTCGACGGTGGTTCGGACTTCACCTAACCGCCCGGATGGAAGAAAGTTCGGCTGACGAGAAGGAGTCGACGGTGGCGACGGCAAGTGAGGCGCGCGCCTGGGCGCGCGGGGCGCTGCGGGGAATCGGCGACTCTCTGTATACCCCGTTCTGCGGCCCGGATGGTGACGACATCGACTGGGAGGCATACCGGACGCTGGTGCGGTATTGCGTCGGCGACCTCGGACACCCGATGTTGTGGTGCACCAGCGGCCTCGCCGAATTCTGGTCGCTGACTCTCGACGAGCGAAAACGCTTGCTGGAGGTGGCGATCGAGGAAGCCCGCGTCGTCAACCCCGGTGTCGTAGTGCAAGCCTGTACGGCGGCCATGGCGGCGAAGGACTGTCTCGAGTTGACGCTGCACGCCCAAGAGGCCGGCGCCGACATTGCCTACATCCAGACGCCGATGATGGAGGCGCACGGCGGCGAGGGCGTGCTGCGATTCTTCAAGTACATCGCTGCCCGCACCGACATCGCCCTGGGCATGTTCAACTCACCGTCGTCCGGTTACGTGCTGACCGCAACCGAGAGCGCACGGATCTACGACGAGGTGCCCGCGGTGTGTGCCACGAAGGAGGGCGCCTTCCGGCCGGCGAGCAGCCGGATGCTGCACCAGTTGGCGCCCGGCCTGGTGCTCTGGGAATGCGACAAAACGGTCTATCGCGCGGGATGGCTGCGCGACGGGATCGTCTGTCCGGCACAGCTGGGCACCGCGGGCTACCTGTTCGAGACCCCACAGCGGCGATTGTTCTCCCATTATTGGGATTTGGTGCAAAGCGACAAGTTGATCGAGGCGATGGATTTCGGTCGTGAGTCGGGACTGGACCAGTTCGACCTGGACGTCGGATCCTGGTGGACCTGTTACCCGGGGCGGCCGGATTACTTCACTCATTGGGCTGGCGCGTTCAAGTACGCCGCCTCGCTGCTCGGATTGCCGATAGGCGAGTATCCGCATTCGCGCCCACCGCAAGCGGAGTTGCCGCCGGAGGCCAAGTCGCAGATCGAAGAGGCCTACCGCCGGCTCGGGCTGATCGGAACGTAGCGTCCACAAAAAGCCGGCACCGCAAGATAACTCACAAGCGACGGCCCGGCCACCGCCACGGTGACCGGGCCGTTCACCAAACGGACTACTGTTCGGCCTTCTGGCGCGCCTCCGCCGTCTTGGCCTTGGCCCGGGCCTTCTCGGCCGCGGCTTCCTTCTTCGCCGCGCTGCGCTGAGCGTCGGCCTTGTCCTGCTGGGCTTGGCCCTCGTTGACCAGATCGTTGCGGCCGATGATCGTGCCGATGATCTCCTTGGCTTTGCCGAAGACCGCTTCGACGATGCCCTGGACCGCCTCGATCGGGCCGCTCTTGATGTCAGCCATTGCGTTTCCCCTCCCTGGTAATGGGTGTTTGAGTTTGCTTTCCCTGTTCGGCGGTCGGGGAAAACGTGATCCGGACGTGGCGCTCGCCACAGCGCGGACGAGGCTCGTCCGCCTGGCGATCCGCGGTGCGGGCGATCGCGGCGGACAGTCCGGTCAACTGGGCGGAAATCCGCTGTTCGGCCGGGGTGCGCGGGGGCGTGGCGACGGTTGTGGAAAACGGTACCGATAGGTATACAGTATGCGTACAAAACATCGCGAAATCCGGTAGGCGAACGACGAGGAGGTACCGGGGGAGATGTCCGGCAGCGACGGCGCTTCCGAGGACGCAGTGCTCTACGAGGCCACCGGCAGCGGCGTCGCGATTCTGACCTTCAACCGTCCGGACCGTCTCAACGCCTGGGGCCCTGACATCGCCGACGGCTTTTACTCCGCGATCGACCGCGCCGAACAGGACCCGGCCATCCGGGTGATCGTGTTGACCGGGCGGGGCAAGGGCTTTTGCGCGGGCGCGTATCTCGGCACGCCGAGTTCCGCGCCGAGCTACGGCGACACGATGAAGAAGGCGGGCCAGACCAAACTCGCCGACTTGGTGGGCGAGCGGCCACCGCATTTCGTGACCACACTGCGCAAGCCCGTGATCGCGGCCATCAATGGCGCCTGTGTTGGCATCGGCCTGACCCAGGCGCTCATGTGCGACGTCCGGTTCGCTTCCGCCGGTGCCAAGTTCGCCGCGGTCTTCGCCCGCCGCGGACTGATCGCCGAGTTCGGCATCTCGTGGATACTCCCGCGCCTCACCACGTGGGGCGTCGCCCTGGATCTGTTGCTGAGTGGACGCACCTTCCTCGCCGAGGAGGCCGCCGAGCTCGGCCTGGTCAAGGAAGTGGTCGCGCCCGAAGATCTGATGAAGCGCGCGTTGGACTACGCCGAGGACATCGCCCGCAATTGTTCGCCGGCGTCCATGGAAGTGATCAAGAGGCAGGTCTACGGTGACGCCACTCGCGATGTCGTGGACGCCACCTCGCGCGCCGAAACCCTGCTGCACGAAGCGATGCCGCGGCCGGACGTCATCGAAGGCATCACCAGCTTCCTCGAGAAGCGGCCCCCGCAGTTCCCCTCGCTCAACTCGACCGACGCTTAGCGCTCGCCGGTACCGCCCGGAAAGGAAGATCATGGCCAACTTGGGTTACAAGGCGATTGACGTCGACAACCACTACTACGAGCCCCTGGACGCCTTCACCCGCCACCTCGACAGGGCTTTCAAGAGCCGCGGCGTCCAGATGGTCAGTCAGGGCAAGCGCACCCTTGCCGTGATCGGGGGCCGGGTCAACCATTTCGTTCCCAACCCCACCTTCGACCCGATCATCGTGCCGGGTTGTCTGGATCTGTTGTTCCGTGGGGAGATCCCCGAAGGCGTCGATCCGGCGTCGCTGATGAAGGTCGAGCGGCTCGCCGACCACCCCGAGTACCAGAACCGCGATGCCCGTGTCGCGGTGATGGACACCCAAGAAATCGAAACGGCGTTCATGCTGCCGACTTTCGCATGCGGGGTCGAGGAGGCACTCAAGCACGACATCGAAGCGACCATGGCGTCGCTGCACGCATTCAACCTGTGGCTCGACGAGGATTGGGGCTTCGACCGGCCCGATCGCCGGATCATTGCCGCGCCGATCATCTCGCTGGCCGATCCGGCCGTGGCGCTCGACGAGGTGGAGTTCGTGTTGGGACGCGGCGCCAAGCTGGTGCTGGTGCGCCCGGCGCCGGTGCCCGGCTTGGTCAAGCCGCGCTCGTTGGGTGATCCCAGCCATGACCCGGTGTGGGCCCGGCTGGCCGAAGCGGGAGTTCCGGTCGGATTCCACCTCAGCGACAGCGGTTATCTGCACATCGCGGCGGCGTGGGGTGGCAAGGCGACATTCGAGGGGTTCGGCGCGAAGGATCCGCTGGACAACGTGCTCCTCGACGACCGTGCCATTCACGACACGATGGCCTCGATGATCGTGCACGGCGTGTTCACCCGTCATCCGAAGCTCAAGGCGGTCAGCATCGAGAACGGCTCGTACTTCGTCCGTCGGCTGATCAAGCGGTTGAAGAAGGCGGCCAATACCCAGCCCCGTGACTTCCCCGAGGATCCGGTGGAGCAATTGCGCAACAATGTTTGGATCGCTCCGTACTACGAGGACGACCTGGTGGAGCTTGCCAATGTCATCGGCATCGACAAGATCTTGTTCGGTTCCGACTGGCCGCACGGCGAGGGCCTCGAGACGCCGGTGGCGTTCGCCGGAGAGCTCAACGGCTTCAGCGAAGAAGATATCCGTAAAGTGATGCGCCACAACGCCCTCGACTTGCTCGGCGTTCCCGCCGTGTCGGCCGTCTAGTCGCTCGCGCTATGAGCGAATGGACCGTGGGCGCCGTTCTCGACGCCATTGCGGACGTGGTGCCCGACCGCCTGATGACGGTGTGTGGAGACCGTAAAAGTACGTTCGCCGAATCGGCACGTCGCACCAACCGGTTGGCGAACTACCTCGAGGGCAGGGGTTTTGGCGTCTATGCCGCGCGCGATGAGTTGCAACCTTGGGAGTGCGGCCAGGATCGGATCGCGCTCATCATGTACAACGACCTCTACCCCGACATGGTGATCGGATGCCTCAAGGCGCGCACCGTCCCGGTCAACGTCAATCACCACTACTCGCCGCGGGAAATCCGCGACCTGCTCGACTATGTGCGCCCCCGAGGCATCATCTACCACCGCTCGCTCGGCGCCCGGTTCGCCGACGTGTTGCCCCCGACCGGCACGGAGTTGCTGATATCAATCGATGACGGCAGTACCGTTCCCCAACTGCCGAAGTCGATCTCGTTCGACGATGTGCTGGCGGCCGCCGGCCCCGACCGCGAGGACGCTGGCTCCCCGGATGACCTCATCATGATGTGTACCGGCGGGACGACGGGACGCCCGAAGGCTGTGCTGTGGCGACAGAGCGACATGTATGTGTCGTCGATGGTGGGCGCCGACCATGCCAGCGTCACCGAGATCCATGACAAGGTCGCCGGGGGCGGACAGCCGTGGTTCGCCGTCTCTCCGCTCATGCACGCCGCCGGCATGTGGACTGCCTTCGCCGCGCTCTGCGCCGGCCTGCCGGTGGTGCTCTACGACGACCGCAACAAGCTGGACGTACGGTCGGTGTGGGAAACCGCCGAGCGCGAGAAGGTGGGCATGATGACGATGGTGGGCGACGCCTACGCCGGGCCGCTGATCGGCGAGCTGCGCGCGCGCTACTACGACCTGTCCTCGCTGAACGCGATCGGCACCGGGGGGGCCGCGACCAACGCGAAACACAAACGCGCACTGATGGAATGCCTGCCGCACATCACCATCATCGAGGGCTACGGATCCTCCGAGAGCGGCAACATGGCGTTCGGGCACAGCCGCGAAGGGAACGCCAGCGAAACCTTCCAGCCCAGGGACGGCGCGACCGTCGTGTCGGCCGATCGCAGCCGGTTCCTGCGGCCAGGCGAGCAGGAGGTCGGCTGGGCCGCCCGGACGGGACGGATTCCGCTCGGGTATTTCGGCGACGCCGAGGCCACACAGCGAACCTTTCCGAAGATCGAGGGACAGCGGGTGGTGATCCCCGGCGACCGGGCATCCCTCGAACCCGACGGCACCATCCGCCTGCTGGGCCGCGATTCGCTGGTCGTGAACACCGGTGGCGAAAAGGTATTCGTCGAGGAAGTCGAGGAGGTGCTGCGAGCACAGCCGGGCGTCGTCGACGCCCTCGTCGTAGGGCGCCCGAGCGAGCGATGGGGACAAGAGGTCGTCGCGCTCGTCGCGACGCACGCCGACGCCCACCTCACCCAGGACGCGCTCTACGGCGCGTGCACCGCGCAGCTGGCGCATTTCAAGGCGCCCAAGGCCTTCATCTTCGTCGAGCAGATCGAACGGCTCGGGAACGGCAAGCCCAATTACCGCTGGGCCAGAGAGCAAGCCACTCAACACGTTCCGGTGATCGCGCTGGTCCCGTCCGACCCGGAAGGAAGTCATGAACACCAAAGCGATTGACTGCCTGGTGAATGTCCACTTCGGGGAAGCCGAATCTCAGCCGACGTGGATGCTCAAGGTCAGGGACGATTACTTCAAGGGCCCCAAGTCGATGTTCGCCCCGGTCGACCTCTCCGAATTGCTCGCCGAGATGGACGAGCAGGGTGTGCAGAAGGCGATCCTGATGGACTCGCTTGCCAACCCGTCCACGACCGCGCGCAAATTCGTCGAAGCCAGGCCGGACCGGTTCGCGCTGGCCATGGGCGGGGTCAACTTGCTGCGGCCGGTGCGGTCGCTGCGCGAACTGAGCGCCATCTCGGCCGAGCTGCCCGTCGCGTACGCCGTAGTCGGACCGAGCTTTTGGGGCGACGGCCAGTACCCGCCCAGCGACGCCGTGTACTACCCGCTCTATGCCAAGTGCGCGGAACTGGACCTTCCGCTCTGCATCAACACCGGTATCCCGGGACCACCGATACCCGGGGAGGTTCAGCACCCGATGCACCTGGACCGCGTGTGCGTGCGATTCCCCGAACTGCGGCTGTGCATGATTCACGGCGCCGACCCGTGGTGGGACGTCGCGATCCGGTTGCTGTTGAAGTACGCCAACCTGCGCCTCATGACGTCGGCGTGGTCGCCCAAGCGGCTGCCCGAGAGTCTGCTGCACTACATGCGCACGCGTGGGCCCAACAAGGTGATCTACGCGTCGGACTGGCCGGTATTGCCCATGCGTCGCGTCATACCCGAGGCCCGTGCCCTTGACCTGCCCGCCGAGGTGCTGGACAACTACCTTTACCACAACGCGCGAGACTTCTTCTTCGGGAAGGACGAATAACGATGGACCGCTTCGAACTCCGCCGGCTGGACTACAGCCTGTCCGACGACCATGTGGCGCTGCAGGAAGCCTACAAACAGTTCTTCAAGACCCACTGCTCGATCGAAACCGTCCGGGCCGCAGAGCCATCCGGCTTCGACAAGAACCTCTGGGAGCGGTTGTGCGGGATGGGAGCGACCACGATGGCACTTCCGGAGTCATGCGGCGGCGACGGCGCCACCTTGGTCGATCTCACCTTGGTGGCCGAAGAGCTCGGCCGGTCGCTGGCACCCGTTCCGTGGATCGACCATGTGTGCACGGCTCGCCTGCTGGGCCGTCTCGGCGCGCTAGGGGCGCACGCCGCCGGCGTGGCGGATGGCGAACAGCTGGCCGCGCTGGACCCGCGCCTCGACGCCGGACGCGGTCCGCGGTTGATTCCCTCTGGCTCGATCGCCGACCACGTCATCGTCCGCGACGGAGACGAGGTCGTGCGGCTCACCTTCGCCACCCGCCCCGCGAAGGTCGACAACATCGGCCGGCTGCCGATGGCATGGGTTGACCCGGCTGCGGCCGACACCCGTACGGTCGTCGCCGAAGGACCCGATGCCCTGGCGACGTACCGACTGGCGCTCGACGAGTGGCGGCTGCTCACCGCGGCGGCGCTCGTCGGGCTGGTGGAGGAGACCATGACGATCGCGGCCGAGTTCGCCAGGACCCGCTACACGCTGGGCGTGCCCATCTCCACGCTGCAAGCGATCTCGCACCCCCTCGCTAACATGGCCATCACCGTCCAGGGTGGACGGAACCTGGCGCGACGCGCCGCCTGGTTCTTGGACAACGAACCCGACGAGCGGCCCGAATTGGCGCCCTCCGCTTTCGTTTTCATGGCCGAGGAGGCCGCCAAGGCGGCGACCATGGCGGTTCACATCCAGGGCGGACTCGGGGTTTCGTCCGAAGCCGCCGCGACGGCGTATCTGGTGCGCGCCCGGGGATGGCCACTGGCCGGTGGTGATCCGGGCGCCACGGCGCAACGGGTCGCCGAGATCGTGACCGCCCGCGAGGGCGCCGCGCAGCCGGCCTAGGAAGGGACGACATCATGGATTTCTCTCGCGTCGAATTGTCGAACGAGGACAAGGCATTCCGCGACGAAGCGCGCAGTTTCCTGGATACCCATATGACCGAGGAGATCAGGCGTCGGGACCGCGAAACGGGCGACAATTTCGACGAAGGTCTGCACCTGAAGTTCGGCGCGGCAGGCTATCTGGAAGCCGAGTGGAAACCGGAATCCGAAGGAGGGTTCACCCGGGTGCGGCGGCGCATCTGGGAGCTGGAGAAGCGGCGTGCACACGTGCCCTGGGTGACCTGGGGGACGACCGCGATGGTGGCCCGATCGGTGAACAAGTTCGGGTCGCCGCAACTGCGCGACGAGGTACTACCGAAAGTTTTCAGCGGCGAAGTCCGGTTGTGCCTCGGCTACACCGAGCCCGAAGGCGGCTCCGATATCGCCACCTGTAAGACCCGTGCCGTGCGGGAGGCGGATGGATCGAGCTGGGTCATCAACGGCTCCAAGATGTTCACGACCGGTGCCCATAACTGTCAGTACGTCTTCCTGATCACCAACACCGCCCCGGACGCGTCAAAGCACAAGAGCCTGACCATGTTCCTGGTGCCACTGGATTCGCCGGGGATCGAAATCCAGGGAATTCGCACGGTGGATGGCGATCGGACCAACATCGTCTACTACAGCGACGTGCGGGTGGACGACAAGTATCGGCTGGGCGAGGTGAACGGTGGCTGGACCGTGCTGCGCGAGCCGCTCAACGTCGAACACGGCGCTGTCGCCGCCGCCCCCGACGGGCTGCAAGACACCTCAATCATGATGCACCAGGCCGGTTTTCTATCGCAGGCGGTGGATAAGGCCGCGGCGAGCGTGACGCGGCCCGACGGCGACGGGCGCCGGCTCATCGACGACAAATCGGTGGCATACCGGCTGGGCCGCTGCATCGCCCGACTGGAGACGGCGCTGGCCACCCCGAGCATCTTCGGCCGGGTCGCGATCGCGCAAACAATGCGTGACATCGCTCCGGAACTGATGGACATCCTCGGGACCGCCTCAACGCTGCCGTACGGAACCGAAGCGGCAGCCGACGACGGCAGCGCCGAATACGCCTACCGATTCGCCCCGCTGGTGGGGATATATGGCGGCACGCTGGAGGTGTTCCGCAACATGATCGCGCAGTACATGCTCGGTCTCGGCAAGCCGGCTTACGCGTCGCCGGTCAAGAAAGTCTCCTGACCAGCGCGGCCGGGTTGATGTCTCTCGGACCCGGGCGCCCCTCAGCCGTGCCCGTAAATGATCCGCAGCATCTTGAGATTGATACGGATGAAACGTCCGAATTGCACAAAGAGGTTCTGACGCGTCCGCAGGGTTGCCGGGGTGGGCAGCGGTGCATCGGCGATGCGCTCGGCCGTCAGCGCGTTCACGTCCGAGTAGGAGGTTTCGTCGTCCATCGAAGTGCCTTTCATTCGGGGATCAGCCACCAGAATGGGCGGGCTTTAGCCTTGTAGATGAAGAGATAGTGCAGCAGCAGCTTGATCCAGTGGCCGGCCAATCCGAGCTCACCGGAGGTGCCGGCGATGTCGCGACCCGTTTGCGGGTACTTCACCGGATCGGGGACGACCGGGAACATCGTCATGGCGGCGGCCGAACCCTCGCGCAAACCGGTGCCTGCCGAGGCGACGCATGCGGCACCCATGCTCGACATCGAGGCGCGGTGCGCAACTACGGTCGTTCCCTTGGTGATTCGATCGCGGATGGTCTCGGCAACCGTCTTGGCCATGATGCCCGACGGCATGCCGGTGCGCGGTGGACTGGGCGTGATGACGGTCCCGTTGGGACTCGTGCGCGGCCGGGAGATGGGATGCGGGGGCGCGAACGCGATGCCCGGGGCGAAGATGTTGGGATAGGCCGGCGACTCGTAGGTGTACGGCCAATCCTCGGCGGACCATTCGTCATACGGTTTGCCCGAGTAGTCTGCGTCGACCTTCATGAAGCCCGACGGCGCGAACAGAACGGAGTTGATGTCGTTGCCGTCCTTGTCGTATGCCATCAGTGCGGCTCCCCTGAACGGAGGCAGGAGCATGGCGAAGTCGAAATCCAACTCGTGCTCTCTGCCGTCGAGTTGCTCGTAGCGCAGCTTGCCGTCCATCACCTCGTGCACGGCAGCTTGCGTGATCGCTTTGACGCCGCGCTCGCGGAACAGCGATTCCGTCCACAGCCGGCTGGACTGCACGAAGCCCTTCTCGACGAAGCTCATGCCGCCGACGCCGAAGTCGCCCAGTTCGTACTCGTTGGTGAGGTAGACGACGTCCGCCAGGTCTCGCACGCCCTTGGCCCGCAACGTGTGCTCGACGTTGAAGGCGTACTCGAACGCCGCGCCCTCGCAGGTGCAGGTGCCGTGTCCGACGCCGATGACCAGCCGCTGTTTCTCGCCGGCCTTCAACCTGGCGATGACCCGGTCGAGCGCCTCGGCCGCCTCGACGGCGTGGGCCGCGGTGCACACCGAGTAAGAGTGGCCTGCGGGGCCGAGCCCGGGGGTAGCCGCGAAATTCAGGCGCGGTCCGGTCGCGTTGATGAGGTAGTCATACGTAATGGTGCCGCTCTGACCGTCGCGCTCCTCGTCGGTGTAGGTGAAGTCCACCGATGGCGCCGGCTGATCTTTGGTGCCCTCCGGATGGATCGCGGTGGCAAGCGCTTGGTGAAACACGATGCCCTTGCGGCGGTAGATGGGTTCGAGCGGAATGAGCACCTTGGCGGGATCCATGCGGCCCACTCCGACCCAGATGTTGGACGGGATCCAGTTCCAGTCGGCGTTGGGTGAAATCACGACGACTTCGTGACTGCGGCCCAGCCATCGGCGAAGGTGTAGCGCGGCGGTATGCCCGGCGATACCAGCGCCGAGGATGACGACTCGTGCCATTGATGCTCCTCTATGTCGTGCGCCGGCATCGCCGCACGACATGGTTGCCGCCGTGCGGGAACGCCAGGCGCTCCGAGGCCAGATTGCGCTCCGCGATGACGCGTTTCTAGGGCCGATGGACTCTATTGGGGGGAGGAATATGTGCGCCGAAGGAAAAATCAGTCGCATCGAGTAATACCCCTACCCGTATAGGTATTATAGCTCTTATGACCGAACACAACCACTACCAACAGGTGCTGGACGACCTCAACCCTCAGCACCGCGCCCTGCGCAAGATGATCCCCGACGTGTACCGGGGTTTCGCCGAGATGAGCAGCGGCGCACTGACCTCAGGAGCCTTGGACAAGAAGTTCAAGGAGCTGATCGCGATGGCGATCGGGGTCGTCGCCGGATGCGATGGCTGCATCGCCTCCCACGCTCAGGGGGCGGCCCGTGCCGGAGCATCCAAGGAAGAGGCCGCCGAGGCGATCGGCGTCAGCATTCTCATGCACGGTGGTCCGGCGACGATCTACGGTGCGCGCGCGTACAGCGCATTTTGCGAATTCGCTGACGGGACCGCGGGCACCGCTGAACCGACGCAATAAACGGGCACTATCGCGTTCGGTCCGTAATCAGCCCAGCTTGCTGGACCCGCTCAGGTCTGGATCCGATCCTCACCTGAAACTCTCGAAAGGAGCAATTATGATCGTCAAGTCACTGACCGCCGCCGACTTCGAGTCGACGGTACTCGCAAGTCCGATTGTGCTCGTTGACTTTTGGGCCCCATGGTGTGGGCCATGCCGGGCTTTCGCGCCCGTCTTCGAACGGTCCGCGCAGACCCACCCGGATATCGTGTACGCCAAGGTGGACACCGACGCCGAGCGCGAACTAGCCGCGACGGTAGGCATCCGCTCAGTGCCGACGATCATGGCGTTCCGCGATGGAATCCTCGTTTACAGTCAGCCGGGAGCGATGTCACCAGCCGTGCTGGACGATTTGATCGATCAGGTCAAGCGTCTTGACATGGCGCAGGTCCGTGCCAAGATCGCACAGCGAAAAGCTGCGGTGAAGGCGTAATGGCGCAATCGGTTCGCCCTCAACGGTAGGGAAGCAACCATGTGTTACCCCGTGAGCTGCGGGCGCTGCGGCAAGATCACCTGGGCGGGATGTGGGGCGCACGCCGAGAGCGTGATGAAACGGGTGCCCGCCGATCAGCGATGTGCCTGCCGCCAGAGCGTCGCCAGATAGTGCCCGGGCCCCGTCCCGAGGTCGGCAAACTGCGCTCAGAGAGTCAGGATCGTTGCCGCGGCGGTGCCCGGTGCGCCGTATAGCTGAGCGAAGCCCACGCGCGGCTCACCCGTTACCTGGCGATCGCCGGCCTGGCCGCGAAGTTGTCGCACCAGTTCGTGGATCTGCCGCAGACCCGAAGCCCCGATCGGCTCGCCGTTCGCAATGAGCCCGCCGTCGGTGTTGACCGGCATCGATCCGCTGATTTCGGTTGCGCCGTCGGCCAATAGCTTTTCCTGCTCGCCGTCGGCGCAGAACCCGCATTCGGCCATGTGAATGATCTCCGCGCCGGCGTCGGTGTCCTGCAGTTGGATGACGTCGACGTCCTGCGGTGCCACGCCCGCTTTCTCGAACGCGGCGCGCGACGCGTACACAGTCGGGGAGACGTCCTCGTCGACCGGAGCGAAGGTGGTGTTGACCTCGTAGGCGCCATATCGACGGGTGCGCACCTCGACCGCCCGCAGGAAAATCGGCGTCGCGGTATAGCGGTGCGCGATGTCCGCGCGGCACATCACCACGGCCGCGGCCCCCTCGTCGGGTGCACAGAACATGTACTGCGTGAGTGGGTAGTTCAGCATCGCGGAGTTGAGGATGTCGTCTTCGGCGATAGGCTTGCGGCGAAACGCATTGGGGTTCAACGCCCCATTGCGAAAGTTCTTCGCGGCCACCTTCGCCAGTGTCTGCTGCGAGATGCCGTGATCGTGCAAATAGCGGTTGGCCTTCATGCCGAAGAACTTTGTCGTCAGGTACTGGCCGTTCTCGGCGTACCACCGAGGCATCCCCACCAGGGCGGGGTCCTCGGTGAAGGCACCGCGCGGGTGCTTGTCCAGACCGATGGCGATCCCGATGTCGTAGTCGCCCAGCCGGATGCCGTCGGCGCACGCCTTGGCGGCGCTGGCGGCGGTCGCGCACGCGTTGAACACGTTGGTGAACGGGATGCCCGATAGTCCGACCATGGCGACGATCGCGTCGGGATTGGCCACGGTCCAGCTGCCCCCCGTGGCGGCTTGGATGTCCTTCCACTCGATGCCCGCGTCGGCGACCGCGAGATGGATGGCGCCAGCGGCCATCTCCATCGCGGACTTGCCCTCGAAGCGGCCGAACGGGTGCAGGCCGACACCGATGACCGCGACGTCATTCACGCAATGGCTCCCGAGTCCTTCAGTTCCTCGATGCGGTCCCAATCCATGCCCAGTTCCATCAGCACGATCTCGGTGTGCTCGGAGGCCTGGGGCGCCCGCGTGGTGACCAGCGGCTCGTGGTTGAACTGCACGGGGCCGCGCACGACGCGGAAAGGCTTTCCGCCGCTGGCGAGTTCGACCTCGCTGACCATGTCGTTGGCAAGGGCCTGCTCGTCGTCCACCAGGTCGAGCAGGCTCTGGAACGGCGCCCACTGACCCTTCATCGTTTTCAGGTGCTGCCGCCAGTACTCGAAGGGCTTGCCGGCGAAGGCCTTTGCGATCAGTTCGGCGGCCGCGTTGGCATTCTGGATCAGCGGGAGCACGTCGGAGAAGCGGGGATCGTCGGCCGCCTCGGGGATGCCGAGATGCTCGAACGTGTCGCGGATCAAGCCGGTCGGGCTGATGATGCACAGGTTGATGGTGCCGCCATCGGAGGTCTCATAGTTGCCCATGAAGGGGTTCACCGACATCGCGGTGGCGGAGCCCGGCATGGGAGTGCGCATCACCTGCCCGGTCTCCATGCCCTGCGTCACGCTCGCCCCCGCCGCCCACCAGGCCGTGCTCAGCAACGACACGTCGAGCTCGAGGGCTTCTCCGGTGCGCTCGCGATGCAGCAGCGCCGCCGAGATGCCGCCGGCGATGAACATGCCGCCGATGGAGTCGCCGAACGCGGGAATGCCTTGCCCCAGTGCGCCGCCCAGCTCCTCGGGCGTCAGCGCGTACCCGATGCCGCTGCGCGTCCAGAACGCCGTCCCGTCATAGCCACCGACGTCGCGCTCGGCGCCCTTGTCGCCGTACGCCGAACCGCGCGCATAGACGATGTTCGGGTTCACCGCGCGAATGTGCTCCACGTCGAAGTTGTGCTTCTGCCGCTGCGCGGGCATGTAGTTGGTGAGGAACACATCGGCGGTCCTGGCCAGTTCGTAGATCACTTCCTGACCGCCCGGCGTGGACACGTCGATCCCCACGCTGCGCTTGCCCCGGTTGGGATGCTCCATCAGCGGGTGCCGCTCCGGATCGAGTTGAATGCCACCCATGTTGATGAAGCCGCGCTGGGTGTCACCTCGCAGCGGGTGCTCGACCTTGATGACGTCCGCGCCCCAGTCGGCCAGGATGGCGCCGGCCGCCGGGACGAAGGTGAATTGCGCAAGTTCCAGGACCCGGAAGCCCGACATCACTTTGACCATTTTCGGACCCTACTTTGCCTTGAACGTCACGGGAAGCGCCGTCGGCGAACGGAAGGGCTGGCCGTGGATGTGTGGGTCGTCGTCCGTGAGCAGCCTGACGTCGGTCATCCGGTCCAGCAGGCATTCGACCGCGACGCGGGTCTCCAGCCGCGCCAGGTGCAGCCCCAGGCACGTGTGCTCACCGGCGGCGAAGGAGATGTGCGGTTGGTGCTTGCGGAAGATGTCGAACTCTTCCGAACGATCCCAGCGCCGTTCGTCGCGGTTCGCCGACCCTATGCACACGCCCACCACCGCGCGTGCCGGAATCTCGACTCCTTCGAGTTGGGTGTCCTCGGTGGTGAATCGCTGCACGGTGGTGAGCGGCGTCTCGAAGCGCAGCCCTTCCTCGATCGCCTGGGGCAGGAGTTCGCGATCGGCCTGCACCGCGTCGAACTGGTCCGGGTGGGTGAGCAGCAGGTACAGCAGGTTGCCCGACGACCGGTACGTGGTTTCCAAGCCGGCCGGCAGCAGCAGCCGCAGGAAGGAGTAAATGGCTTCGTCGCTTAGCTTTTCGCCGTCGATCTCGGCGGTGACCAGATCGCCGATGATGTCCTCGGTGGGCTGGGATTTGCGCTGTTCGATCTGCTCGACGAAGTAGTCCTTGAGCGCCGCCGACGCCTCGAACGCGCTCTCGTAGTCGACGTGGTAGCTGATCAATTGCACGGCGCGCTTGCGGAACATCGGCAAGTCGTCGGCCGGCAACCCGAGCAGTTGGGCGATGACGCGGGTGGGGAATTCGAAGGTGAAGTTGCGGACTAGGTCTGCTGCACCGCGGGCGATGAATTCGTCGATCAGCGCGTTGCAGATCGGCCGCACGATGGTGTTCTCCCAGCGGGCCAGCGCCTTGGACTTGAACGCCGCGGACACCAGGTTGCGATGGTCGCGATGCTTCTTTCCCTCCATCGCCAGGATGGTCGGCCCCATGAAGAGGCCGATCGTCTTGTCGTACGGTGCGGAGCTGAACACTCGGCCGTCCCGGAACACCGTATTCACCGCGTCGAAGGACACCGCGGAGTACTCCCGCTTGGGCATGAGCGACTCGGGCGTCTTGGAGTAGTCCATGACCGTCCCGCGGAACACCCCGGATTCGCGGCGCTTTCGCGCGAAGAACGGGTAGGGATCACGCAGGCTGACGGTCCGGCCGTCGGCACCGGCGGCGTGAACGTTGGTCGTCACCTTGGCTCTCCAGCATCTTCTGCGTGAATGGCATGCCCTTGCGTAAGATCGTACTGTAATTCTTACAGTAGACAATATGGGCGTGCCCGCCGGTCAGCCGTTTACCGCCTGCTCGCGCGCCCACCGGTAGTCGGCCTTGCCCGACGGACTGCGCTCGATTGCCGCGCGGAACACGATCGCCTTGGGAAGTTTGTAGCGGGCCAGCGATTGCCCGGCGTGGGCGACCAACTCCTCGGCGTCGGCGCGGGCACCCTCGGCCAGTGCGACGACGGCCACGACCTCCTGGCCCCACCGCTCACTGGGACGTCCGGCGACCACCACGTCGGCCACTGCGGGGTGCGACGCGATGGCGGTCTCGACCTCCTCGACGAAGATCTTTTCGCCGCCCGAGTTGATCGTCACGGAATCGCGGCCCAGCAGTTCGACAGAGCCATCGGCGCGGTGGCGGGCCCGGTCACCCGGGATCGCATACCGGACCCCGTCGATGACGGGAAATGTCTTGGCGGTCTTGGCCGCATCGCCCTTGTAGCCGAGCGGAACGTACCCGCGCTGCGCGAGCCAGCCCATTCCGTCGTGACCCGGGTCCAGGATCGAGGCCAAATCTTCGGCAGCCACGAACGTGTCCGGTCCCGCGGTGAAGGTGCCGGTCGAAACCGCTCCCGACATCGACATGTGGTGCATCTGCGCGCCGGTTTCCGAGGATCCGACACCGTCGACGACGACGGCATTAGGCAGGACTTCGATCAACCGCTGCTTGACGAACGGGGTGAGCAACGCGCCCCCGTTGGCGACCACGGCCAACGACGACACGTCCGCGATCCCTTTCTCGATGGCGGCGACCAACGGGCGGGCCATCGCATCACCGACCACCGTCACCACGGTCACCCGCTCGCGCTCGATGGTGCGGACGACCTCTTCGGCGTCCAGACGGTCAACGACCGACGGGAAGACGACGGATTGTCCGGTCGTGATCGCCGTCATCACGCTCCACTGAGCCGCGCCGTGCATCAGCGGCGGCAGGATCATCAGCTTGGTGCCGGGGCCCGCGGCGACCCCCGCCGCGATTTCGTCGACGGATCCGAACGGCTCCCCGGTCATCAGGTTGCGCCCGCCGAAGGACGTCATGAAGATGTCGTGCTGGCGCCACAGCACACCTTTCGGCATCCCCGTCGTGCCGCCCGTGTACAGGACGTACAGATCGTCGGGCGAAGGCTGTACCGGTGGTGGCTCCAGCGTGGAAGACGCGATAATGCTCTCGTAATCCACTGCGCCGTAGATCAATTCGTTGCCGGAGTCATCGGCGATCTGGATCAGGACGCGCAGCTGGGGCAGGTCCGGCAAGATCTCGGCCACCCGCGGCGCGAACGTGGCGTGGTAGATCAGCGCGGTCGCCCCGGAATCCGCCAAGAGATACTGCAGCTCGCTCTTGACGTAGCGGAAGTTGACGTTGAACGGGGCGACTCTGGCCTGAAACGCGCCCAGCAACGCCTCGACGAATTCGTTCCCGTTGTAGGCGTAGATGCCGAGCAGGTCCTGGCCGGCCTCATGGCCGGGAATCGCGGAGCGTTCGGTGTGGCACCCCAGCCCACGGGAGTGCAGGTACGCGGCGAGGCGGTGCGACCGTTCGAGCACTTCTACGTAGCTGTACCGCCGTCCGCCCTGGATCAGCAGCTCCCGATCGGGAATCGCGGCCGCGACGGCCGCCGCGACGGCGGGAACCGTGAATTGTGTTGCTGTGTCGGACATTAGGCCTCTCACGGCTGGTGGGGTAGCAGGCGAACCATCAAGCCGTTGGCTTCGCTGAGCAAGGTTCCATTGCCGGCTGTCATAGTAGCGTCAATGAAAACTTTCCTGCCGTCGATGGCGGAGATTTGTCCCTGGGCGGTCAGCGGCTCGTCGATCGGGGTGATGTTGCGGTAATCGACGTGCAGGTATGCGGTCCGGGTGGGTGGCGTGCCCGCTGTGGAGACCACCATCCCGAACAGCCAGTCGTAGAACAGCGGGATCATGCCGCCGTGCACGGCCCGGTTCCCGCCAATGTGGGCGGTGGTGAAATGGCCCGCCATAGTCACGCCATCGGGACATGACTCGGTGACCATCCAGGGCGGCATCAAGGGATGGGCCAACCCGGGCAGGCTCAGCACTCGGCCGGCTACCGACTCGGTCTCCGGAACCTGGTGGCCGTTCAGCAGCGCGCATGCGTTCTCCAGGTGCACGGTCGCGGCGGCCCAAAGCGCGGGGTCAGGCTTGGTGGACACGGTCAGGTCCTGCAGGCGGCGCAGCGCGGCGACGAAGGGCCCCAGTTCCTCGGGAGCGTCCTCGACTGGTTTGACGTCGGGGAACCCGCCGCGAACTCCGGGTGCGGTGTCGGTCATCGCTGCGTCCACACGTCGAGCAGCTCTTCGGTGGTGGTAATGGTCGCAAGCAGGGACAGGGTGTTGGCGATGATGGCCTCTCCATATTCGGTGGGTATGCCGGCGACCGCATCGCGGGGCACGATGACGCGGTAGGCGGCGTTGACGGCGTCCATGACGACATTGGGGATGGCGATGTTCAGCGACACCCCGACGACAACGATGGTGGAGACCCCCAGATTGCGCAGTATCGCGTCCAGGTCCGTGCCGCCCATCGGCCCGACGCCGTGCCAGCGGCTCAGCACCAGATCGTCGGGCTCGGGGCCCAATTCGGGGAGCAGGGCCGCACCGGGGGTGCCCAGGGTGATGTCAACCTGACCGTGCCCCATGGCGAAGATCTTGGCGTTGTGGTTGGAGCCGAGCCCATCGGGCCGCCGTTGCACCAGGCAGTGCACGACGCGTGCCCCGGCCGCCCGTGCCGCCGGCAACAGCCGCACGATATTAGGCAGGGCGACCCGCCGTGCTTCCTCGGCCAGCATCGCCAGTCCGGCGTTGGGCCCGATGACGGCGCCCTGGCATTCCTGCGTGACGATCGCGGTGTGCTCGGGCGCCGCGACTTCGGCAAGTTTCGCTGTCATGCCGATGCGGACACTTCGGCCGGGACGTCATAGAACTGCTTCGCCCACTTCCGCAGTGCCATATACCCTTTCGCGTCGACCTTGGAAAGCGCCGGATTCTCCACGTACTTTTGGTAGCGCCAGATTTGCAGATCGTCGAAGACGGTGGACAGGAATTGCTGTTCGATCACGTCGCGCAGCTTGCCCTGCGGTACATCGGATGTGTCGCCGGGGACCCGTGGCCACCAGATCGAATAGAACAGGTCCGAACACTCGTCGTCGACCGGCGTGCAGGTGAAGATCAGCCGATGGTTCTGTGCCCCCTCGAAGACGCTGATCGCTCCGCCCAGGCCAAACAGGTGACTGTGGAACCGCAGCGCGAGATCGTCGGGGTTGTCGCTGCGCGCGTCTGGCCATCCCGCGACGAACTGCCACTCGTGGTCGACGATCTTCCAGTCCAGCACCCGCGGCGTCACCGTGGCGTGGTGTACGTATTCGAAATGTGCGCTGTCGGGAGCATTCTCCGCCACGATCTGCGGATGCACCGGCTCGCGTTCGGCGCGCCGAGAGAACTCCGGGTACGCGCGGTAATACGCCGCCGGGTCGGTTTCGAATTGCGGAAATTTCCGGAAGATGTCCGGCATGTCCCACTGCGGCTCCTTGCCTTCCGGCTGGTGCCAGACGAACACGCAGTCGTACTGCTCGCGCACCGGGTACACCCGCAGCCGAAGCGCGCGGTTGGGCCGGTCGGGTTGATAGGGGATGTACCGGTTGGTGCCGTCCGGGCCCCAGCGCCAGCCATGGAAGGGGCATTCGACGCAGTCGCCGAGCACCTTTCCACCGTGGCCGATGTGGGCACCGAGGTGCTTGCAGTGCGCCTCCAGGACGTGTAATTCGCCGGACTCGTCGCGGTAGGCGACCAGATCCTCGCCGAAGTAGTGCAGCGGCCGCACCTCGCCAACCGGGAATTCGGGCGACCACCCGACCATGAACCACCCGGTGACCTTCCAGGTGAAGGGCACTTTCACGCCGAAGCCTCCGATTGCCTGATACTAAGTCCGTTACAGTATAGATTTCAGCAGTCCAGCCTGTGCACGGCAAGGAGCGAAATGACGGAGGCGGCTGACGAGCCGGAAGCTTTCCGGCCGTTCGAAGGCGCACTGCTGCCGATGCCCGGGCACCAAGGATGCCGAGTCTTGGCGCGATGTGTTCCCAGCGCCGCGACGAAATCGCGGCCGGCGGACGCGCCGGTTTCAAGCTGGCGTAGGTGACTGAAATGTCGAAGGTAACGCAAGGCCTGGGTCTCGCCAGGGACGTGACCCGCGAACTCGGCATGTTGGTGCCCCGTACGGTCGCCGGCCTGAACCAATCGACGCGCTGGGTTCCAGCGTCGCCACGCGGGCTACGCCAGTTCGGCGAGGTGATGCTGGACGAGCTTGTCCTGAGCGGGTTTTCGTTATTGGGCGGGACTCCCGCGGGCATCCGGTCGCTCCATGGCTGCACCACCGCTGCCGAAGAATTGGCCGCCCTGGGTATCGACCGTGCGCACGCCGAGCCGAGACCGTTGCGGGCGACCTCGGTGGGGCGGCGCCGCATCGGCAACCTCGCGTATGAACGGATGGCATTCGAACATGACCCGGCGTTGCCGGAATCCCTTGCGGCCGAGGGGCTGGGCGGGCCGGCGCGAGCGGTGGTGCACCTGTGCCGGCACCCCGATGGCCCGAGGCCGTGGCTGATCTGGGTGCACGGCGCCGGTCAGGGCGGCACCGAAGACCTGCTGCTGAGTCGCATCGGCCGCATACACCACCAACTCGGGTTCAACGTCGCACTGCCGGTGCAGCCCGGTCACGGCTGCCGACGCCGGGAGTGGCCCGCCTACCCGGACATGGACCCATTGGGCAACGTCGCCGGCATGATGCGTTCGGTGTCCGAGATCCGCGCGGTGGTGCGCTGGGCGCGGCCGCAGGCCAGTGCCGTTGTGGTAGCGGGGATTTCAATGGGAACCCCGGTCGCCGCGCTGGTTTCGCACCTGGAAAGGCAGGTGGAGGCGGTTGCGCTGTACACGCCGATACTGGGACTCAACGCGATGATTGCCCGGCACTTGGGGCGCTGGGGGGCCTCCCGCGACGGCTTCCGCGACCTGCTGGCGTCTCCGGAGGTAGTTAAGCTGACCTCGGTGATCGATCCGCTGCGGGTGGACCCCGCGCCCCCGCCGCATCGCCGGCTCATCGTCGGCGCGTGGCATGACCGGATGGCGATGCGCGATCCCGCGGTCGAGTTGCAGGCGCGCTGGGGCGGCCAACTGTACTGGTACGACGGCAGCCACGTCGGGCACATTTTCTCCCGGCGCGTGCAGCGGGTGACCGATCGATTCCTGCGCGAGGTCACCGGCTGATGGGAGCCGCCCGCACGGCCCGCGAAGTCGTCGAACTCTACAACCTCGTCGTCTGGAACGAGCACAACCTGGAGCTGGCCGAGGAGTTGTTCGCCGACACCGTGATCCGGCACGGGGTGGGCGAGGCGCATACGCTGACCCGCGACCAGGCCGTCAGCCGGGTCAAGGACGTCTGGGCGATGTTCGACAAGTTGAGATTCGATCTGAACGTCGTCGCCGCCGGAGACGACGGCGAGCATGTCGCGATCGTCTACGACTCGTCGATGACAACCAAGGACGGCGCCGAGAGCAACGTCGCCAGCATCGAGGTGTTCCGCGTCGTCGACGGGAAGATCGCCGAGGTCTGGAATTGCGGCTATCAGCAAGGAGTTTGGAGTTGAGCGATCGCACGCTTGATGAATTGGGTTACTACTTGCTGGCTGGTGCCGGCGGGGAAGGCCCGGCAACACTGGTCGACGAGGCCCGCCGGGGCGAGGAGCTGGGTCTCGGCACCGCGTTCATCTCCGAGCGCTGGAACGTCAAGGAGGCGTCGTCGCTGACGGGGGCAGCGTGCGCCGTGACGACCCGGATGCAGATCGCCACCGCCGCAACCAATCACAACACCCGCCATCCGCTGATCACCGGGTCGTGGGCCACTACCATGCACCGGCTCTCCCGCGGGCGCTTCACGCTGGGGATCGGCCGGGGAATCGCGGCGATCTACGGGGCGTTCGGCATACCGGCGGTCACCACCGCGCAGATGGAGGACTGGGCACAGGTCATGCGGCGCCTGTGGCGCGGCGAGCTGATCTTCAACCACGATGGGCCGATGGGCAAATACCCGATCCTGTTCCTCGACCCCGACTTCAACGAGCAAATCCGGTTGGCGCTGGTGGCTTTCGGACCGAAGACACTCGAACTCGGGGGACGCGTGTTCGACGACGTCATCCTGCACACCTATTTCACCCCCGAGACGCTGCAGCGCTGCGCGAAGACGGTGAAGGCCGCGGCCGAAAAGGCCGGCCGCGACCCGGACAGCGTGCGGGTGTGGTCGTGCTTTGCGACCGTCGGCGACCACCTTCCCGAGGAGCTGCGGCTGAAGAAGACGGTCGCGCGCCTGGCCACCTATCTGCAGGGCTACGGCGACTTGATGGTGCGGACTAACAACTGGGATCCGGCTGTGCTGCAACGCTTCCGGGACGACCCGGTGGTGACGTCGATCGCCGGCGGGATCGACCACAAGGCCACGGCCGAGCAGATCGAGCACATCGCGACGTTGATCCCCGACGAGTGGCTGGCGCCGTCGGCTACCGGGTCTGCCCGGCAATGCGCGGATCGCGTGCGCAAGGAATTCGACTACGGGGCCGACGCGGTGATCATGCACGGCGCGACACCGGACGAACTCGAGCCCGTGATCGCGGCCTATCGGGGGAGCGCTTAGCCCGTTAAGGCATGATGACGGTCCGGCTGACCGGTTCGGCGGCGGCCTGCCGGCTGGACAGTCCACGAAGCAGTGAACTGAGTAAGGCATCACGGGTTTCGCGGGGATCGATCAATTCGTCGAATCCCAGATGTTCGGCCGAGCGATAGGACGCCTGCAGCTCGGCGTCACGCAGCTTCGCGGCGATGTCCTCACCGGCATGCGTCGCCCGGCCCAGCGCGGCGGCGCTCATGGCGCCCATGGTCGCGCCCGGATAAGCGAAGGTCGCGCTCTGGTGATCGAAACCCAACAGCGACATGACCATCGAGCCGAATCCGTATGCCTTGCGCAAAGTGACGTGCAACTTGACCGTGGTCGCCGCCGTCTGCGCGGCGAACATCCGCGCACCGGCGCGCAGCACGCCGCTGCGCTCGGACCGACTACCTGGCAGCATGCCGGGGTTATCGGCGAGGAACACGATGGGCAGATGGAAAGAGTCGGCCACCATGATGAAATGTGCCGCCTTGTCCGCCGCGTCGGCGTCGATGGAGCCCGCGAGCACGTTGGGCTGGTTCGCGACAACCGCGACCGGGTGGCCACCGAGATGGGCCAACGCGCAGATGATCGCCTTGCCGTACTGCGGCTGGACTTCGAACCAGTCGGGCCGGTCGAAGACCACGTCCAGCACGGCACGCATGTCGTAGACGCGGCGGTTGTCGCGAGAGACGATGTCGAGTAGTTCGGGCGTCGCACGTGGCTCGCTGTCCCCGTCCGGCGGCAACTGCGCCGGGTACGACCACGCGCTCGGCGGGAAGTACGACAGGTAGCGCCGAATATCGTCGATCACGGCTTCGTCGTCGTCGGCGACGTTGTGGATCACGCCGCTCGGCACGGCGGTGCCGGGGCCGCCGAGGTCCTCCTTCGAGATCTCTTCTCCGGTGGACTCTTTGACGACCGGCGGTCCGGCGGTGAAGATCGCGCCCTGAGCGCTCATGATCCGGAAGTCGCAGACCGGGGCGACGAGGGCGCCGTGTCCGGCCGAGGGGCCGAGTACGGCGGCGACGGTCGGTACCCGGCCCGAGCACTGCGCCTGGGCGAGCAGGTCGGTTGGGGCGCGGCCGTAATGTCCACCGCCAGGGCGAAAGCCGGCGCCTTCGAGCAGCATCACCAGGGGAACCTTGTCGCGCAGCGCGAGTTCGGCGATGCGGTAGCGCTTGGAGTTGCCTCCGGGTCCGATGCTGCCGGCCATGGTGGTGAAGTCCTCCGAGCCCAGCATCACCGGCGAACCGTTGATCAATCCGGAGCCGACGACCAGGCCGTCGGCCGCGATGTCACCGCCGACCAGCGTGCCGATTTCGCGGAAGGTCCCCGGGTCGAGGAGGCGCTCGATGCGCGCCCGCGCATCGAGCTTGCCCTTGCCGCGGTGCTTGTCGAGCCGCTCGGGACCACCCATACCCCACGCGCGCTCGCGGCGCCGCCCGAGATCGTCGAGCGTTTCTCCCCAGTCCTGGGCTTTCGGCATGCCTCTGTCCTACCTCATGGATGGTTCGTCTGGCGAGCAGGCCCGGTGCCGGCGACCCGCCGCGCCCGGCTACGCCGCGCTTGCGGTCGCTACGTCTGCAGGGTCACATACTGGATTGCTTACTGTAAAGTTACCCGCATGCCCGACGCCGCCCGCCTCAAGGTCGACGGGGGCATCCCCAATCAACTCGCCCGGGTGACCGATGCGGCGGTCGCCCTGGAACGCGACGGGTACGACGGCGGCTGGACCGCGGAGACCAGTCACGACCCGTTCCTGCCGCTGCTGCTGGCCGCCGAGCGCACGTCGCGGCTCGAACTCGGCACCAACATCGCCGTGGCGTTCGCCCGCAACCCGATGATCGTCGCCAACATCGGTTGGGACCTGCAGGCGTACTCGAAGGGCCGGTTCATCCTCGGGCTGGGCACCCAGATTCAGCCCCACATCGAAAAACGGTTCAGCATGCCGTGGAGCCATCCCGCGCGCCGGATGCGCGAGTTCGTCGCCGCCCTGCATGCGATCTGGTCGGCTTGGAAAGACGGCGGGAAGCTGCGGTTCGAGGGCGAGTTCTACACGCACAAGATCATGACGCCGATGTTCACCCCGGAGCCGCAACCCTATTCCGCGCCGAGAGTCTTCATCGCGGCGGTGGGCGAGGCGATGACCGAGATGTGCGGCGAGGTCGCCGATGGCCACCTGGGGCACCCGATGGTTTCCAAGCGCTACCTGGACGAGGTCACGATGCCGGCGCTGCTCCGCGGCATGCAGCGAACCGGCAGGAGCCGCAGCGACTTTGAAGTGTCCAGCGAGGTGATGATCGCGACCGGCGAGAACGAGGACGAACTGACGGCCGCCACCGCCGCCGTGCGCAAGCAGATCGCCTTCTACGGGTCGACGCCCGCATACCGCAGGGTGTTGGAACTGCACGGTTGGGGAGACCTGCAGACCGAACTGCACCGCCTGTCCATCGCGGGTGAATGGGACGCCATGGGCTCGCTGATCGACGACGAGGCGCTCGCGGCCTTTGCCGTCGTCGGCCCGGTGGACACCATCGCCGCCGCCCTCAGGGATCGCTGCCACGGCGTCGACCGGGTTCTGCCCATCTTCTTCAACGCCTCCCAGTCCTGTATCACAGCCGCACTGAAGGAGTTTCGCGAGTGAGCACAACCACGGTAGACGAGTCCGCCAACCTGCTGGCGGACCCTTTGGCCTACACCGACGAGCGGCGTTTGCACGCGGCGCTGACGCATTTGCGCGCCAACGCACCGGTGTCGTGGGTCGAGGTGCCGGACTACCGGCCGTTCTGGGCGATCACCAAGCACGCCGACATTATGGACATCGAACGCGAGAACATGCTGTTCACCAACTGGCCCCGCCCCGTCCTGACGACAGCAGAGGGCGACGAGATGCAAGCGGCCGCGGGCGTGCGCACGCTGATCCACCTCGACGACCCGCAGCATCGGGTGGTGCGTGCGATCGGGTCCGACTGGTTCAGGCCAAAGGCGATGCGGGCGTTGAAGGTTCGCGTCGACGAGCTCGCAAAAATCTACGTCGACAAGATGATGGCCGCCAGCCCTGAGTGCGACTTCGTCCAGGAGGTAGCGGTCAATTACCCGCTCTACGTGATCATGTCGCTGCTGGGCCTGCCGGAGGCAGACTTCCCGAGGATGCTCAAGCTGACCCAGGAATTGTTCGGCAGTGACGATTCCGAATTCAAGCGGGGCACCACCAACGAGGATCAGCTGCCCGCCTTGTTCGACATGTTCCAGTACTTCAACGGGGTGACCGAGTCCCGCCGCGAGCACCCCACCGAGGATCTGGCGTCCGCCATCGCCAACGCCCGCGTCGACGGCGAGCCGCTATCGGACATCGACACCGTGTCGTATTACCTCATCGTCGCCACCGCGGGGCACGACACCACCAGTGCGACCATCTCCGGCGGCCTGCAGGCGCTCATCGACAATCCCGACCAGCTCGAGCGCCTGCGCGACAACCTCGATCTGATGCCACTGGCCACCGAGGAAATGATCCGCTGGGTCACCCCCGTCAAGGAATTCATGCGCACCGCCACCGAGGACACCACCGTGCGCGGAGTGCCCATCGCGGCCGGGGATTCGGTGCTGCTGTCCTACGTCTCGGCCAACCGCGACGAGGACGTCTTCGTCGACCCGTTCCGCTTCGACGTCGGGCGCGACCCCAACAAGCACCTGGCCTTCGGCTACGGGGTGCACTTCTGCATGGGCGCGGCTTTGGCTCGCATGGAGGTCAACAGCTTCTTCACCGAGCTGCTGCCCAGGCTCAAATCCATTGAACTGACTGGTGACCCGGAACTCATGGCCACCACCTTCGTCGGTGGCCTCAAACACTTGCCGGTGCGCTACGCGTTGGCGTGACCCAGGAGGCCGTCCCGCCCTGGTTAGACTCCCCGTGGAGGACTAGGCAATGACGCGTAGGACGATTGTCATCACGGGCGCCAGTGACGGAATCGGCGCCGCGGCGGCCCGCCGGCTACACCGCAGCGGCGCGAACGTCGTAGTGGTCGGACGGACCCAAAGCAAGATTGCCGTCATTGCCGCTGAGCTGAACGCCGCTTACTTTGCGGCCGACTTCGCGGACCTGTGCCAAGTGCGGGCCCTGGCGGACAAGATCCGCTCGGAATGCCCGCGCATCGACGTACTGGGCAACAACGCCGGCGGCGTGTTCAGCAAGTTGCGCAACACCGCAGACGGCCACGAGATCACTCTTCAGGTCAACTACCTGGCGCCCTTTCTGCTCACCACCATGTTGCTCGACGTGCTCGTCGCGTCGCACGCCGTCATCGTCAACACGTCGAGCTCGTCGCAGCGGCTGCTCCGCCACGTCACCCTCGACGATTTCGAAACGACCGCCCGGCGCACGCCGAGCACCGCCTACGCGCTGGCGAAACTGGCAAACATCTTGTTCACCAAAGAATTACATCGGCGCTACCACGCCGACGGGCTGTCGGCCGCCGTGGTGCACCCGGGCTTCGTCAACACCAACATCGGTCACTCGTCGGGCTCACGTTTTCTGACGACCATGCAGCGCACCCCGGTCAGCCGCCTCATCAAAACCCCGGACCGGGGTGCCGACCAGCTGGTGTGGTTGGCCTCCAGTACGCCCGGCGTCGACTGGGCATCCGGCGAGTACTACGCGAGGGGCAAAGTCGCGAGGGCCAACCGCGCGGCCGACGATCCCGTGCTCGCGCGGGAGCTGTGGGATCGCGCCTTGGCCAAGGTCACCTAGCCGCGGCACAGACCGCCGAGCGCCACGCCAGCATGGCGGCGCCGAAGCCAGCCGAAAGGCAGCCTGCCTCTGCGTTCGATACCAGGTGGTATCTAACCGATACTGAGGAGTATGCTACTGGTCATGTCGCCTGTCAAGCCGCCCCGAACCCGCCCCACTCGCGACGAGGTCCGCGACCGGATCCTGGACGCGGCGTCGAAGGTATTCGCCGCCGAAGGGTTCGCCGGTGCCACCATCGACGCGATCGGGCAGGCCGCGGGCTTCACCAAGGGCGCGGTCTATTCGAATTTTGAGTCCAAGGACGAACTGGTCCTGGCCCTCCTCGACCGCCAGTTCGAGCTTCGTGGCGAGCAGATTGCGACAGCGCTGGACAGCAGCGGCGGCGACATCGGCGCGGCCGCACGCGAATTGAGTAGATCGGTGCTTGACACGGTTCGCGACCATTCCGACTATTACGTGTTGTTCGTCGAGTATTGGCTGCGCGCCCAGCGTGACCCCCAATTGCGCGAGCGCCTCATCGAACGCCGCCGCGCCGCCGCCGCCGACCAAGCGCTGCACATCGTCAGATCGACCGCCTCCGAGGCGTCGGATCGGGAGCTGGTCGACGTCGCCCAGCTCGTCGTCACGATCAACCTCGGTATCGCGATGGAAGAGATCCTGCGCCCTGGGGCCATGAACCCCGATCTGCTCGCGCAGCTGATCACCGCAGCGCTGGAATCGGTCCTGGTTTCCGCCGAGCAGGGAGGACCTCACCATGGATACAAATGATGTGCCGGATGCTGAAGCGCCGGTGATCACCGCCCACGGTTTAGGCGTCGACGGCGAGCACGGCCCCCTCTTCTCGGATATCGATCTCGCGCTCACACCGGGTTTCCACGCGATTCAGATGCCCGGCGGACCTGGCCAGACCACGCTCCTGCTGACGCTCGCGGGACGTTTCAAGCCGACCCGCGGCACACTGACCGTCCTCGGCGAAACAACCGCGCGCGCCATCCGCCGGCACTGCTCGATCGCGGCCTTCGAAGACATTGACGACCTGGAGGAATCGGTGACCGTGGGCACCGTGCTCGCCGAGCAACGCCGGTGGTTGGCGCCGTGGTATTCATCGGTGCCGCTGCAATCGGGGCCGGCCGAGCTGACCGAGGTTTTCGGCGAAATGCCCGCACCGTCCCCCGACACCTACATCGTTGAATTGTCGGACCTGGAACTGTTCTTGCTGCGAATCACGCTGGCGTTGCTATCGCATCGTCCGATCCTGGTGGTCGGTGACCTCGAGCAGGTTCGTGACAATTCCCGGCGAGCGATCGCGGCCGACAGGCTCGGCGTGATCGCGAAGCAGCGCACCGTAGTCGTCGGGGTGACCAACCCGCTTGGCGCGGACGCACCCGACCATGAACTACACGATCACCGCATCGTGACCGGAGAGGACTGAAGATGCTGGCTGGACTCGCCTTCGGCTCGGAGATCAAACGTTTCGGCCGCAGCCGATTGACGCGCGTGGCCATCATCGTGCTGATGCTGCTACCCCTGGTGTATGGGGCGCTGTACCTGTGGGCGTTCTGGGATCCCTTCGGCCACACCAACAAAATGCCGGTGGCGCTGGTCAACTCCGACCGTGGCGCCGTCGTGTCCGGGCAGCAATTCAACGCCGGCGCGGAGATCGCCAAGAGTTTGACCGCGGACGGCGGTTTGGACTGGCACGTCGTGGACTTGGCGGAGGCGCGCAACGGAGTCGACCACGGCAAGTACTACTTCATGGTCGAGTTGCCGCCGGACTTCAGCGCGGCGATCGCATCACCGGTGACCGGTCAACCCAAGAAGGCCAACCTGATCGCCGTCTACAACGACGCCAACAACTACATCTCGACGAGCATCGGTCGCACCGCCATCGGCCAGGTACTCAACGCCGTGTCCAGCCGGATCTCGGGGCAAGCCGTCAATCAGGTGCTGTCGGTGGTGGTTTCGTCGGGTTCGGGTATCAAGCAGGCGGCCGACGGGGCCGCTCAACTCGATGACGGCGCCGGTCAGCTGGTAACCGGTCTGGACACCGCCCGATCCGGCTCGGCAACGCTCGCCGCCGGAGCCAAGCAACTCTCAGACGGAATCAACCAAGCCACCGATCCGCTGCTCGCGGTGACCAAGGCGGTGTCGCAAATCGGCGGCAGCACACAGCAACTGCAACAGGGTGCAACCGCGCTTGCGCAGGCCAACGACCAAATCGGCGCCATCGCCACGGCGCAGGATGCAGCCGCAAACTCGCTCTCATCGGTAATCGATCAGCTCTCCGCACGACAGGATCCGCTGGCAAACAACCTACGCGGCATCCAAGACCAGCTCCGGGGTCACCAGTTCACGCCCCAGATCCGCCAGCAGCTCACCGATGCGCAGAACGCGGCGATCGCCTTGACATCGGGGTTGCGTAGCCCAGGCAGTCCGCTCGGGTCGGCCCTCGACCAGGTGGGCATCAAGGGGCAGGACCTGACGAACAGGCTCACCCAGCTGCGCGACGGAGCCCAGCAGGTTGCCACCGGCAATGCCGAATTAGCCAGCGGCATAGCCAAACTCGACGACGGCGCGCGACAACTCATGACGGGGTCTGCCGAGCTGGCGACCAAACTCGCCGACGGGGCCAAGCAGGTGCCCAACTGGACAACTCAGCAAAAAGATGCGGTCGCCGACACCATCGGTGGTCCGGTAAAACTGGAGGCTTCACACGAGAACGCCGCGCCCAACTTCGGCACCGGCATGGCTCCGTTCTTCCTCACGCTCGCCTTGTTCTTCGGTGCCCTGGTGCTGTGGATGGTGCTGCGCCCCTTGCAGAGCCGTGCGATCGCCGCGGAGGTGCTCGCGATCCGCGTGGTGCTCGCCAGCTATCTACCTGCCGCCGCGATCGCGATATTCCAAGCCATCATCCTTTACTGCGTGGTCCGGTTCGCCCTCGGCGTGCACGCCGTGCACCCGGCGGCGATGCTGGCGTTCATGATGCTGATTTCCGGCGCATTCGTGGCCGCGACGCAGGCGATCAATGCGCTTGTCGGTCCCGCGGTGGGCCGGGTGCTGATCATGGCCCTGCTGATGTTGCAGCTCGTCAGCGCGGGCGGCATGTATCCAGTAGAAACCACGTCACGGCCTTTCCAGATCTTGCACCGATTCGACCCGATGACCTATGGCGTCAACGGACTCCGGCAGCTCATACTCGGCGGCATCGACGCCCGACTATGGCAGGCGATCATCGTCCTGGTTGGGATAACGGCTGTCGCACTGGCGATCTCCTGCCTGTGCGCGCGAAGAGACCGGGTCTGGAATCTCAGCAGGTTGATCCCCGCGATCAAGATGTAGGCAGGCGTTCCGCGTCAACAGTCGACGTTGCATGATGGTGGACAAGCTCTGCAATCGAGAGGAAGCCAATGTTGGGTGTTCACCATGCCGCGATCTGCACCGCCGACGTAGAGCGCTCGAAGCAGTTCTGGCGCGACGGCCTCGGACTCGCCGAACTGTTCGACCATACCTTCACCGGGAACTGGCCAGAACTTTTCGGCGCCAAGACCGACCGGTTGCAGTCGATATTCCTGGGCGATCCCCAGGCGCCCGATACCGGCATCGTCGAACTGGTCGTCTTCGAGGGCGCCGACGAGGCGGCCGTGCCTTTCCAGCGTCCGCGGCACGGCTTCTTCCTGCTCTCCCTGCAGCGTGACGTCGACGAGACGCTCGCCAGGCTCGCCGAATTGGGATTCGCCGACGGTGTTCATCGAATCACCATGCCGGCTCTGGGCGGAAAGACAGTGCCGATGGCTATCATCACCGCGCCCGATGGCGTCCTGGTCGAGCTGATCGGACCGGCGCAATGACGGCGCTGGTCACCGGCGGCGGATCCGGAATTGGGCGTGAAGTTGCCGGACGGCTCCGCGATGCGCGCCATGACGTAGTGGTGTGGGATCTGGTCGGTGGCGACATCGCCTGCGACGTCAGCGATCCCGACGCGGTGTCGGCCGCCATGGAACAAACCGTGCGCGACCACGGCGCGCCCACGCGAATCGTCGCTTGCGCCGGAGTCGGCGCGTCGGGCCTGTTGTTCGAGCAGTCACCCGCGGAATGGAACCGAGTGTTGGGGGTCAACCTCACGGGCACCTGGCTGACGATTCGCGCCGGGGCGCGGGCACTGGTCGACGCCGGGGTCGGCGGCTCGATCGTTGCGGTCTCCAGCATCAGCGGCACCGTCGCCGATCGGGACATGGGTGCCTACTGCGTGTCCAAGGCGGGAGTGGACATGTTGGTGAAGGTCGCAGCCGTGGAGTGGGGTGCTCACGGCATCCGGGTCAACGCGGTGGGGCCCGGCGTCACGCGCACGCCGATGCTGGCGAAACCCGAACAGCTGCCGGGCTGGGTGGAAGCACTGTCCGAACGGACGCCGCTGGGCGGTCTGGGGGACGCCGTCGACGTGGCCGGCGCGATCATGGGTGTCCTCGAGTTGCCCTGGGTGACGGGCCAAGTCGTCCACGCGGACGGTGGCCTTGCGCTGCACAGTCCGATCGACGCCTACGGTCAACTGCAACGGGTGATGGGCCGGAAAGGCCTCAGCTGAGCCCGAAATCGATGATGCCGCGGATGATTTTGCCGTTACGGAGGTCGTCGTAGGCATCGTTGATCTCATCGAGGCGGTAGCGGCGGGTGATCATCTCATCAAGCTGGAGCTGCCCGGTTTGATAGAGCCGTGCCAGCCGGGCGATGTCCGCCCTCGGGTTGCACGAGCCAAAGATGGTCCCCGCCAGCGTCTTGTTCATCAGGATGAAGTCCTGCAGGTCGATCTTCACCGACCGGGTGAGCTGTGATGTCATGCCGGTGAGCACACACGTCCCGCCCTTGCGGGTCAGCTGCAGCGCATCGCGGACGTCACCCGCGGTGATCAGCGAAGGGGAGACCACCACGGCGTCGGCCATGACGCCGTATGTCAAGTCCCGCACCATCTCCTGCGCTTCGGCGATCGTTTCAGCACTGTGGGTCGCGCCGAACTGCAGCGCCGATTTCTGCTTGAAGTCCACCGGGTCCACGGCGATGATCTGCGCGGCACCGCTGATCCGTGCGCCCTGGATCGCGCCCGTGCCGATTCCGCCCGCGCCGATGACGACGACCGTGTCACCGCCGCGCACACCTGCGCGATTGGCGGCCGAACCGAAGCCGGTCGGAATGGCGCACGACAACAACGCGCTTGGCGCCAACGGCAGGTGCGGCTCGATCTTCACCAGTGAATTGGTCGACACCACAGTGTGTTCGGCGAACGCCCCGACCTTGGCCAGATGGCCCAGCGGCCGGCCGTCGGCGGTGTGATGGCGAAAGGTGCCGTCGGTGGGCATACCCGGGGTGAGGGTGAAAGCGCCGACGTCACAGATATATTCCATACCCGTCGCGCACCAGCGGCATTGTCCACACACCGCGACGAACGACATCACCACGTGGTCGCCGGGGGCGAAGTCCGTTACCCCATCACCAACTTGGCGTACGACGCCGGATCCCTCATGACCTCCGATCGTCGGGAACATGGTTGGTAGGCCGAGGGATCGCATCACCTCGTTGGGTGCCGACATGTCCCCTTTGAGGATGTGGTCGTCGGAGTGACACAGGCCGGCGGCCGCCATCTCGACCAGGACCTCGCCGGCGCGGGGCGGATCGAGTTCGAATTCCTCGACGGACCAGGGTCCGCCGACGTCGTGCAGGAGCGCCGCGCGGCTTTTCATGTGGCCGGGGCGAACGTGACCGGAAGCTTGTTGGGGGAGCGGAACGTCAGCCCGACGATCTTCGATTCCTGGCCGGTTCCGTCATCGGCCACGAAGGCCAGATCTTTGACGCGGTCGAAGAGGCTGTTCAGCATGACCCGGGTCTCGAGCCGGGCCAGATGCATGCCGAGGCACATGTGGATGCCGCCGGCGAACGCGATGTGCGCTTGACGCGGCCGGCGGATGTCGAAGGTGTTGGGGTCGGTCCAGCGGGTCTCGTCGCGATTGGCCGAGCCCATGCACATGTCGATCTGCGCGTCGGACGGGATTGTCTTGCCGCCGATTTCGACCTCTTGGGTGGTGGTCCGCATGACCATGGTCAGCGGGGTTTCGAAGCGCAGGCCCTCTTCGATCGCCATCGGTATCAGCGACCGGTCCCGGTAGACGAGCTCGAGCTGCTCGGGGTGGGTCAGCAGCAGGTAGAGCAGGTTGCCCGATGACCGGTACGTGGTTTCCAACCCGGCGGGCAGCAGCAGGCGCAGGAACGCGATGATTGCCTCGTCGGTGAGCTTCTCGCCGTCGATCTCGGCGGCCACCAGGTCGCCGATGATGTCGTCGGTGTGTTTGCGCCGCCGCTGTTCGACCTGTTCGAGGAAGTAGCCGTGCAGCTCCGCGGCCGCGTTGAGCCCGGCCATGATGTCGGTCGGGATGGAGATCAGATCCAGGGACAACCGCCGGAAGAAGTCGAGGTCCTCAGGGGGCAGACCGAGCAGCGTGGAAATGATCCGGGTGGGGAATTCGAACGTCACCGCCTTGACCAGGTCCGCGTGGCCGTCGTTTTTGATTTCGTCGACCAGCTGATCGCACACCGGTCCGATGACCGACGGCTCCCAGCGTTCCAGGGCGGTGGCGCGGAAGGCCTTGGCCACCAGGTTGCGGTGATCGTGGTGCTCCTTGCCGCCCATGGCCAGAATGGTGTGGCCCATCACCAAACCGATGGTCTCGTCGTACTTGTGGGAGCTGAAGATGCGGTCGTCGCGGAACGCCTGGAACACCGGGTCGTAACCGAACAGCACCCACTCGTCGTTGGGCCGCAGCTCTTCTGGCATCTGTGAGTGGTCCGTCAGCGCGCCGTGCCAAACCGGGTCCGTGCGCCTCATGTATTCGAAGAACGGGTAGGGACTCGTTTCGCCGGTGAGGTCGAGTGTGACGGGCTGGTTGGCGGGGTCGGTGCTGAGCGTCATTCAGCGCTCCTCCTGGGCAGCCGGTAAGCGGATTGGTACGCGGGATTATCGCTATCATAGTATAGATAGCAACTAAGCCCAACGGCTTGTCGTGGTTACCGTAACGGGCACAGTATTGATGCTGCGTAGCGTCGGAGGCGGTGATGCAAGTGGCCGAGCGGCGATTCGTGTGCTCGCTGGACGATCTGCCGCCCGGCGAGATGAAGCTGGTCGACGTCGGGAAGTTCGGCGTCGGCGTGTACAACGTGCGTGGCGAGTTCTACGCGATCGTGAACTATTGCTCGCACGAAGGTGCCCCGCTGTGCCTCGGTCTGCTCGGCGGGACCAACGAGTTCGCCCCCGACGAACCCGGCGGGCTGCGTCGGGTCCGCGACGGCCAGATCGTCCGATGCCCTTGGCACAACTGGGAATTCGACATCACCACCGGTCAAAATCTCGCCGATCCGACGCGGCGTATCCGCACCTACCAGGTCGATGTCACCGACGGGGAGGTGTACCTGACCGCATGATCAGCCCGGTCATAGATGCCAATGTGCAGCCGCACTTCCGCTCCAACGCGGAGATCCGGCGCTACCTGCCCGCCGCCCACCAGCTGCGGTCGATCCCCGACGTCGAACAGCAGTGGTACTCCGCACCCGGTGGCGACTACCGGCAAGACCTCTACGGTGAGCACTACCCGGGGTCCGACCCGGAGACGGTCGGTCGCGACCTGTTCGCGCGGGGCGTCGAGTACGCCATCCTCAACCCGCTGACCCGCGGCAACATCGCTGACTACCTGCTGAACAGCAGGATCTGCGCGGCGGTCAACGACTGGCTGCTCGACCGCTGGATCGAGCCCGACAACGCCGATCGATTCCGGGGCACCATCCGCGTCAATCCGGAAGACCCCAAGGGGGCCGTCGCGGAGATCGAGCGCCTGGGCGATCACCCGAAGCTGGTCCAGGTCGGTGTCCCGATGCAGTCACGCGAGCCCTACGGCAAACCGATGTTCGAGCCGATCTGGGAGGCCGCCGCCGCCCACGGGTTGCCAGTGGCGGTACACATCAACGGCGGCAACGGTGTCGATTATCCGCCCACTTTCGCCGGGCACGCCCACACCTATCCGGGATATGCGGCGTTCATGCCGCTGAACTACTTCGTGCATCTGGCCACCCTCATCGTCGAGGGCATGTTCGGCAGGCACCCTGGCCTCAAATTCGTCTTCGCCGACGGCGGCTACGACATCCTCACCCCGTTGATCTGGCGGCTGGACACCTTCTGGGTGTCGATGCGCGACCAGACGCCGTGGGTCGACCGCTACCCCAGCGAATACCTGCCTGGCCACGTCAGGTTCTGCTCGTCGGCGTTCGACGGACCGACCGATGCCGGCGATACGCAGCGCTGGATGGAGTTCACCGGCAAGTCCGACCTGCTGATGTATGGGTCGGCGTATCCCCACTGGTCCACGACTCCGCCGCAGACCATTGCCGAGGGCCTGGATCCCGCCCAACGCGACAAGGTGCTGTGGCGAAACGCCAGCGAGCTATATGGGCTGAAGGAGCGTGTCCGATGACCACGATCGAACGGGTCGATTCGCCGACCGGTCATGACGACGAAATTGCGGTGAGCATCGTCGACACCGACGTACACCCCTTGCCCGTCTCGACCGACGTGCTCAAGTCGTACGCGCCGCCCGAATGGGTGGACAAGATATGGCCTACCGGAAACGCCGTCACCCCGGTGCCGCATTTCTACGACACACCGGATTCGTACAAGACCATGTCGCTGCGCATGGATGCCGCCCCGCCGGGTGGCGGGTTCGCGGGCAGCGACCCGGAGTTCGCCGCCAAGCAGTTGCTGCTCGACGCCGGCGTTAGCATCGCGACGCTGGAACCGATGTGTGACGCCCAGCTGCCACAGGCCGAACACGTTCTGAAGTCCGCCTACAACGACTGGCTTGCCGACGTCTGGCTCGACACGAACAACGAGCACGGCCGGTGGCGCGGATCGATCAGCGTCAGCGCGCAGACGCCCGAGCAGGCGGCGCGCGAGGTCGAACGGTGGGCGGGACACCCGTACATGGCCCAGGTGCTGATGACACCGCAGACTCGTGGGATCCCCTTTGGCAACCCACATTTCGACCCGCTCTATGAAGCCGCGGCGCGCAACGGTTTCCCGGTCGCCACACACCTGATGGGGCAGACACCGTTCGAGCTGATCCCGCTTTATCCCGTCGGCAACCCCGCGCATTGGCACGACTTCTTTGCGTCCTGGCCATTGCTATATGTCTCGCACTTGATGAGCCTGGTCTTCGACGGCGCTTTCGACCGCCACCCTGACCTGCGGGTGGTGTTCGTCGAAGGGGGCTTCACGTGGGCGATGCCGGTGATGTCGCGGATGGACCGCATCTGGGAAGCCCGCCGCGGCGACCTGCCCCACGTGCGGCGCCGCCCGTCGGAGTATGTGCGCGAACATGTTCGGTTCACCACCCAGCCGCTGGAAGATGCCGATACCGTGCAGTTCCGCGAGTACCTCGAGATGATGGACCTGGGCGACAACCTGATGTTCTCGACGGACTACCCGCACTGGAGCTACGACTCGCCGACCTATGCGATCAACCGATTCCCGGCCGACCAGCGCGAGCGGATCATGCGCGGCAACGCGACCGCTCTCTACGGGCTACCGGCGACGGTCAAGGCGCTTCCCGGGGAACGGTGAATCCCGCCCGAGCTGAAGCGATACGCACCTCGTCTTTCACCACACGGAATCGCAGGTCTACCTTGAAGAAGGTTTCCGGCACGGCCCCGCGCCGGGACCGGACGAGCCCGCATGCCGAGCCCGGAAGACGAGAAGGTATGACACAAACGAATCTGACGCGGCCACAGGGCCTTAACCGGATCGACCCGGTGCTCCGGGAGGCCGCCACCTCCTTGGGCGTCGAATTCCGCGTCGAGACACTGCCCGCCGAACGGGAGCACGCCAACCGGCTCGCAGCCGAGCGCGCCGCCGCGGCCGGCACCGCCGAGGTGGCCGTCGAAACGCGCACCATCGCCGGCCCGGGCGGGCATGAGCTGAACCTTCGCTTCTACCGGGGTCCCGACCTCGATCAAGCCGGGTCAGGTGCACCCCTTGTGCTGTACGCCCACGGCGGGGGATTCGTGACCGGCAACTTGGACACCGATCATGCACCGTGTGTAGAGCTGGCCAAGGAAGCCGGATGCCTGGTGGTATCGGTGGACTACCGGCTCGCGCCGGAACACCCGTGCCCGGCCGCGTTGGACGACGTCGAGGCCGGCCTCTACTACGCCATCCGCAATTGCGCCGAGCTGAAGGCGGACGTCAACCGCATCGCCGTGATGGGCCGCGACGCGGGTGCGGCGCTGGTCGCGGGCCTGAGTCAGCGCATGTTCGATGACGAAGGCCCACAGATTCTGGTGCAGATCCTGCACCAGCCGATGCTCGATTCCGACGCCACCCAATCCCGGCGCGAGTTCCAGCGCACGCCGGGCCTCAATGGGCCGGCCGTGAGCCGGGCGTGGGGCCATTACCTCGGTCATGCGAGTGCCAACGGCCAGCACGTCCCCGCGCACCGCGCGAACCTCGAGGGCCTGCCGCCGACGTTCATCAGCTGCGCGGAGATCGATCCGTGCCGCGACGAAGCCATCGACTACGCGAACAGGCTGTTGCACGCCTACGTGCACACCGAATTGCACGTCATCGCAGCGGCATTCAACGGGTTTGACTCGTTGGTTCCCGATTGGGTGGTTTCTCAGGAGAACCGGGCGCTGCACGCGCGATCGCTGCGCCGTGTGTTCGCCATGTAACGCTGAGCAGCGCTATCGACGGAACTCCGGTATCTCTTACCGTAGTGCTCGTTGCTACCATCGAAAACGCCGGAGAACTCGCCACGAGAGGCAGCATGACCACACTCGACTCTCCCGAAAAGACGCTGTTCACCTCGACCACCCAGGCTTTTCTGGAAAAGGAAGCGCCGCTGCGGCGCGTGCGGGAGTTGCACGCCGCGGGGGTGTCGTTTGATCCGGCATGGTGGCGGCGCGCCGCGGAGCTCGGCTGGACGGGCCTCTTGGTGCCAGAGGAATTGGGCGGCGGCAGCGTCTCGGACAGCGGTTTGGCGGATCTGGCCATGGTCGCCGAACAGCTCGGCAAGACCGTAGCGCCCGGGCCGTTGTATCCGGTCAGCGTCGTACTGACCGCGCTCGTCGAGTGTGCGGACCGGCAATCGCACGCGGACACCATCGAGGCGCTGATGTCCGGCGAAAGCGTGGCATCGTGGGCGGTTTCGGAGCCGGGCCAGGGGTGGGCGCCGCTGAATCCGTCGGTGACGGCCACCCCGACCGATTCGGGCTATCGCATCGACGGCACCAAGGACCGGGTCGAGGCGGGCGCGCAGAGCGCGGTGCTGCTGGTGGTGGCGCGCAGCGGTGATGAGCTCCGCCAGTTCTTGGTCCCCACGGACGCGCCCGGCGTCACGATCGAGCCCCAGCAGTCGGTCGACCTGGTCAAGCAATATGCCCGGGTGCGTTTCGACGGTGTGATGGTGGATCGAACGGCGGTGGTCGGCACCGCCGGCGAGACCGCCACCCTGATCGACCGGCAGAGCCAAATCGCGCAGACCCTGCAGTGCGCCGAGGTGGTCGGCGTCCTGCAGACGGTGTTCGACCTGACCGTCCAGTGGGCGTTGGACCGGCACACCTTCGGGCGCCCGCTGGCGTCCTACCAGGCCCTCAAGCACAAGTTCGCCGACATGAAGCTGTGGCTGGAAGCCTGCCGGGCCACCACGGCCGCGGCGGTCGCCGACGTCGCCGCCAACTCACCCGGGGCGGGCCTGTCGGCCAGCATCGCCAAGTCCTACGTGGGCGAGATGGCCGGCCAGATCGTCCAGGCCTGCGTGCAGATGCACGGCGGCATCGGCGTCACCTGGGAACACGACCTGCACCTCTACCTGCGCCGAATCACGTTGTATCGCTCCATGTTCGGAACGCCGGAGGACCACAACCTGCGCGTGTATGAGCACGAGAAGGCGGGGCGTTTAAACAAATGACGCCTACCGAATCCGTTGCCGAGTTCGCGGCCCGGGCCAGGGAATGGCTGGCAGACAACATGCCCCGCATCGATCCCGAGTGCCCGCCGCCCGCCCCGCGCGACGACGAACGATCCTGGCAGCGGGCCAGAGAATTGCAAAAACGGCTGTATGAAGGCGGATTCGCCGGGATCTGTTTCCCGCGCGAGTACGGCGGCCTCGGCCTGGACTACGAATATCAGAAGGCATTCGACGCGGAGACCATCGACTATGAGATGCCGCTGATCCTCAACACCCCCACGTTCACCATCTGCTGCGCCACGCTGCTCGACACCGGCAGTGAGGATCAGAAGAAGCAACACATCGCGGCGGCGCTGCGTGGCGATGAGGTGCTGGTGCAGCTGCTGTCCGAGCCGAGCGGCGGATCCGACCTGGCCGGCGTCCTGACCCGGGCCGAGCGCCAGGGCGACCGCTGGGTACTCAACGGCGCCAAGACGTGGAGCACCAGCGCGTTCGCCGCTGACTACGGACTGTGTCTGGCCCGCACCAACTGGGATGTGCCCAAACACGAGGGCTTGACGATGTTCCTGGTGCCCATCGCTCATCCGGGAATTACGTTGCGGCGCATCACCATGCTGAGCGGTTCCACCGAGTTCTGCGAGGAGTTTCTCGACGGGGTGGACGTCGGCGACGACGCCGTCGTCGGGGAGGTCGACGGCGGCTGGGCGGTGGCGTCGCGGCAGCTGTACCACGAGCGCCGGGCGGTGGGGCAGGGCTCCGAGTTCGCCAGTGGCAGCGGCAGCGAGGGCGGCAACGCGAATCCCGTTGACTACGTGGCCCTCATCGAGAAAACGGGTCAGGCCGGGAACGAACGCGTGCAGCAGATGGCCGGGCGCGCACTCGTACAACGTGCGGTGGCCGAGCAGTTGATCGGTCACGTCTACCGCAGCGTCCGAGATGGCACACTGCCGCCGGCCGCCGGCACACTCATCAGGCTGTTCCACGCCGAGACCGTGTTCGTGGATGTCGATACCGCCATGGCGATCGCGGGAAGTGCCGGCGTGGTCGGAGAACCCGGCGACGGCCTGGAAACCGGCCTGCGCTACCTGGCCCGCCAGACCGTCGCGATGGGCGGCGGCACCACGGAGATGGCGCGCAACGTCATCGGCGAGCGGGTGCTTGGCTTTCCGCGGGAATACGCAGCCGACCGGGGCGTGCCGTTCAAGGAGGTGCGGCACGGCCGGCGATCCGACCGGCCCTAGCCCTCGGCGACGAGATTCTCGGCGAGCCCGCCGGCCACCGGCAGTTGTACCAGAGACAAGACGTGGTGCGCCGGGCTCCCCGGCGGGGCCACCAGCACGTACTCACTGCCCTGTCGTTGTGCACGGTCGCGCGCGGCCGCCAGCGCACTGACGCCGGCCGACCCGAGCTGGGTAACGGCGCTGAGATCGATGGTCAACGGCGCTACGCCGGAACGGCTTTCGACCGCGATCTGGCGATCCAGTGTGGAGGCGGTAGTGGAGTCGACGTCGCCGCTGACGACGATGCGGCCCGGTTCGGTGACCACGGAGACGAATTCGGAGTTCGCCGACCGCTGCTGCTGATCGGCCCGGCTGATGAGTGTGTCCGTGACGAAATTGGCGGGCCGCGACAGGCGGTGCGTCAAGCTGGCGGTGGTTCCGCCGGGCCCGTGAGTGACTTGGGCACTGGATACCAGGGCTTCGGCCATGGCCAGGCCGCGGCCGCGACCCTGCTCGCCTTCGCGATGATCCTTCCACTGCCCATGGTCGATGACCGACGCGTACAGGTTGCCGTCTCCGGCCAGCGACGCCTCCACGACAACCCCGTCGGAAACCTCTGTGGCGTAACCGTGTTCGACCGCATTCTCGACGAACTCCGAGATCGCGTGCACGATGTCGGAAATGTCATCGGGGGCGGCGCCGACCTCGGAGAGCCACTGACGCAGGCGGGAGCGAACCGCGCGTGCGGCATGAATCGTGGCATCCAGCGTCATCTGGAGCGGTGGCGGCGGCGTACGCCGTTGCGCCGCAAGCAGTGTGATGTCGTCGCTGTAGCCGGTCGACCGCAGCAACAGTTCCAGCGTCTCCGAACAGATGCGGTCGATTGGCCGCCCCGAGGACTCGATCACGAACCCGCCCTGGCCACCGGCGATGTTGGCTGCCAATTCGGCGAATTCGGCGGTGCTGGCCACCAGCGGCCGGCCGGGACGTTCGATAAGACCGTCGGTGTAGAGCATGACCGCGTCGCCCACGCCCAGGAATTCGGTGCGCACCGGGAAACCCGTGCCGCTGCCCAGCGGCCCGGCGCCGGACGGCTCAAGGTAACGCGAATCGCTCTCCGAACCGACGAGCAGCGGCGGCGGGTGCCCGGCCGTGCAGTACTGGAATTCACCCGTGCCGAAGTCGAGCGACCCCACGCACACGGTGGCCGACCTCGAGCCGGGCACATGTTCGTGGAAGCGGTCGACCGCCGCCAGCGCCTCGGCGAGCGGGTACCCCGCCACAATCTGCATCCGCAGCGCCGTGCGCAATTGCGACATCACCGCGGCCGCCTCGACGCCATGGCCGACGACGTCGCCGACGATGAGCACCAGCCGATCCCCAAGGGGGATCGCGTCAAACCAGTCGCCACCGGCGGCCGTGTCCTCCGCGGCAACGAGGTATTCGGCGGCCACGTCGGCGCCGGGAACGACGGGTACCGAAGGCGCCAGCAGTGCCTGCTGCATGACGGTGGCCGAGTCGCGCACGTTGCGGTACCGCTCGGACAACTCCTCCATGCGCGACTCGGCGGCCAGCCGTGCCCGCACCCGGTCGGTCACGTCGACGAAGGCGAGCTGTACCCCCTCGATCGAGCCGTCGTCGCCGCGCCGCGCCGTGACGATGAAGTCGAAGAAGTGCTCTTGTGCCGTCCCCGAGCCCTCGAAGTCGGCTTGCACCCGCCACTCGGTTCCCGATTGCGGTTCGCCCGTCTCGTAGACCCGGTCGAACATTTGCAGGATCTGCTGGCTCTCCAGCTCGGGGTAAACCTCCCGCACCAGGAGCCCGATGCTGTCGATCGGCGGACTGAGCGCTCGGTAAGCGGCATTGACCGCGATGAATCGGTGGTCGGGCCCTTCGAGGCCAACCAACAGCGCGGGGACATTCTCGAAAATGCGGCGGACGTCGTCGGCCGCGCCCACGGTCTTGTCCCAGTTTCTTTCGGCCGCCATTGACCGTTCCTCCTACGGACCCATTCCTGGGCTGAGTCCCGCAAGCTGGTCCCAAAGCGCTGAGCACTCGCCAGGCACAGTCAGTAAGAGTATCAATGGCAGCCGCATGCTCAATGCAACAGTTTCCCAGCGTGGCGTGCGGGCCGGCTCGAGCCCGGCAATTTAACCAGGACGGTTTGTAATTAATCAGCGTGGGTACCACGCTCCCATGGTCGATGTCGTCCTGGGGCGGCTGATCTCGCTCTGGCGAAGCATCGTGTCGTCATCGGTGCTTACCCTCAATGGCTGGGTCGCCTTCAACCTGCCGCGAACGGTGACCGCATTGGGCGGATCGCTGCTGCTGGGCCTGGTGGCCCTGCATGCCTACATCTTGACCACGGAACCGGGGTTGCCCCTGTACTTCGCCGTCTACTCTGCTTTGCTGGGCGTCTGTTGCCTGGCGGCCGCTGGCGCCATGGTGTTCGCCACCAAACCGCGTGTGCCACAAGTGGGCTGGTACTCGGGGAGTCTGGTCTGCCTGACCTTCATCGTCATCTACGCAGTCAGCCGGTGGGTCACCCTGCCGGGGCTGGAAGCGCTGACCGGCCGATGGGACCTAGCGCCGGGCACGTTCGCTGTTGTGTTCGCCGCCGGCTTCATCGCGGTGCACACGACTGTGCTCTCCGGCATCAACGTGGCCTACCCGCAACGACAACAGTGGTACGACTGACTGGAGCTCAGGCATGACGACGCTCGACTACCCGGTGTGGCTGCGGGTGGACCATTGGCTGAACGTGCTGTTTCTGACGCTGCTCATTCGCAGCGGCATCGAAATCCTCTCCACCCACCCGAAGCTGTATGGGCAGGACGACAGCAGACCCGGCAGCGAATGGGCGCGCTTCACCCGCAAAGTCATGCCGCGGGACCGGTTATACGACACGCTCGACGAAGAAGAGGACTATCACCCGATCGTTGCGCTGCCCGGCCATGCGCAGTTGGGCATGGGGCGGCATTGGCACTTCATCTCCGTCATCGGCTGGATATTGGTGGGGCTGTCTTACTACATCCTGCTGTTCGCGACCGGGCAGTGGCACCGGTATTGGCCGTATTCCTGGTCCATCTTTCCTGAGGCATGGAACGACATCGTCACCTACATGTCGTTCAACCTGCCGCCGCTGCTCCCCGGAGAACCCTTGGATGCCATTCAGAAGCTGACCTATGCGGGTGTTGTCTTTCTGCTTGCACCCTTCCAGATCCTGACCGGTGCCGCCCAGTCTCCCGCGATCGAGGCGCGGTTTCCGTGGTATGTGCAAATGTTCGGCGGCCGTCAGAAGGCCCGCAGCCTCCATTTTTTCGGACTGCTCGCGTTCATTGTGTTCATCGCGATCCATCTGTCGATGATTTTTTTCTGGGGCTGGGGCAGGCTCACCGCCTTGATGATCTTCGGGTCGGTGCGCAACGCCTATTGGGCTACGGCGCTGTCCTTCGTGATTATCGGCGCCGTTGTCGCCATTCATTGGGCGGCCACCAGCTGGAGCCATCGCAGTCCCCGGTCGGTGCAGCGCGTACTCGGGGCCGTGACCACCGGTGCGCGGCTACTCCTGTTGCGGCCGCTCAACTCCCGGCAGAATTACCCGCCGAGCAAGATCTCTCCGCAACACCGAGTCAACGGCAAGCCCCCAACGGGCATCGACTTCAAAGTGATGGCCGCCCATAACTTCGTTGACTGGCGACTGCGAGTGGGTGGCCTCGTCGAGAATCCTGTGACGCTGGACCTGGCCGCTCTGCGGTCTCTGGCGGAGCCGGAGTCGCAGTGCGTCATGCATAACTGTGTACAGGGATGGACCAGCATCGCCGAATGGAAGGGCCTGCATTTGGGCCGACTCGTTGAACTCGTGCGCCCCCTGCCACAGGCAAAATACGTCTGCTTCCTCAGCATGCAAGACAACAGCACCGACGAACCGGCCTCACATGGCGGTGGCCAGTTCTACGAGGTCATCGATCTGGAGTTCGCCCGCAAGCCGCAGACGCTGCTGGCATACGAAATGAACGGGGCGCCACTACCGATCAAGCATGGTGCGCCGTTGCGGTTGCGGGTCGAAACTCAGGTCGGTTTCAAAATGACCAAATGGATCAACCAGATTGAGTTCGTCGAGGACTTCGCCGGCATCGGCTTCGGGACGGGGGGCTGGCGCGAGGACCGCGTCTTCTACGACAAGGACGTGGAGATCTGAGATGACCGACATGACCGAGGGAGCCAGCGAGCAAGTCGGTTTGCGTCCGGAGCTGATCGGTTTGGATGCCGTGGCGCGTCAGTGTGTGCTCGACCTGATCGCCGTCAAAGGCGGGCACTGCGAGGCCTGTGGCGCGACGGATTTCGCGGTCGGCGATGCGATGATCATGGGCTTTCTCTTTCTCGACGAGGACGCCGACGCTTTCCTGGTAGCGCTGACGTGTCGCAACCCCGAGTGCCCCAAGCCCAGGACCGCGATCAGGTTGAGCGGCAAGGATTTTCTGTCCGAGGAGCAAATGGCTCGCGCCGTGTCCCTCAGGTCCACAATCGCGTGACACCAGCTATGGGCGAAGGAGGCGTCGCCATTTCGCCGCGCGCCGCACCCGCCTGTTGGTCCCGCCCTCTCGCAAATCCGTGAGATTGGGCCGCGCCAGCTTGAATCTCTCGATCAGGGGCGACACCGCCCGAAATTCGTCACACAGCGATTGAAACCGGCGCTCGTCGGCGTCGGTGAGCAGACCGATGGAACTGTAGTGCGCCATCCGCGGAAGCCGTCCGGCGAGCGCCGTTCCCCATCGGACGCTGAGGTCGTAAATGTCTTCGTCGCTGAAGACGTCCTCCGCTTCCTTTTGCTCGCCGAGTTCCTTCAACCTCTTGAGTTGCTCGGCAAAGAACTCAACGTCGTCATCGATGCTGACTTGCACATGACCGTCCGGTGCCGTGCTCATGGGGCCCTCCTTTCCCGCACCCTGCAGCGTCCGACATCGCTATCGGTCGGGGAGTACCCCGCGGGCATCGCTTCAACATGCGATGCCCCAAATAATGCATCAGGAAACAGTTGCGCATAGTAATTGTTTTCAGGATATCGACAGGATTCGGTACGCCCACTCCCAGCGTATAAACGTCCAAACCGGGAAGTCGCCGAGGGATAAGAAGCAATGCACCGCGCTTGGGGTGGATTGTGGATCGATTTGCGGGCCTGGGTAGGAGGTATTGTGTGGCAATAGATTTCGGCGTGCTTCCGCCGGAAATCAACTCGACTCGCATGTATACGGGCCCGGGTGCCGGACCAATGTTGGCGGCGGCGGTGGCATGGGACGACGTGGCAGCGCAGCTGCACGCCACGGCGGCGAATCACACCTCGGTTGTCTCCGGGTTGACGGCCGGGTGGCGGGGTCCGGCGTCGATGGCGATGGCGGCCGCGGCCGCGCCCTACACGGCGTGGATGAGCACTACAGCCGGCCAGGCCGAGCTGACGGCAGCCCAGGCGCGGGCCGCGGCCGCCGCGTTCGAGACCGCGTTTGCGGCGACCGTGCCGCCGGCGTCGGTGGCGGCGAACCGTGCTCGGCTGCTGGCGCTGATCGCGACGAACTTTCTCGGGCAGAACACCCCGGCGATCATGGCCACCCAGGCCGAGTACCTGGAGATGTGGGCGCAGGATGCGGCCGCCATGTACGGCTACGCCGGCTCCTCGGCGGCGGCTGCGCAGGTGGCGCCTTTTCAGCCGCCGCCGCAGACAACCGACCCGGCCGGCGTCGCGGGGCAGGCTGCGGCGGTCAGCCAAGCCACCGGCACGGCGGCCGGCGCCCAGGCGACGCACCTGCCGCAATTGTTAGCCGCGACGCCCGAGGCGCTGCAAACCCTCGCCGCGCCCATGCAATCCGCGGCGCCCGCCGCGGCTGCCGATCCGCCATCCCTTGCTTCGGCGCTCGACGGGTTCATCACCGGGCCGCTGTCACCATTGTCGTTGTTCACCATTCCCGGTGTTCCTTATCTCCTTGGCACGCAAAGTTATCTGCTCCCGCAGGCCGCCGCGAACTTGACCAGGTCGGCGGAGAATTACTCCAAAGCACTGGCCAAGGCAACCACTGTAGGAGTGCCGCGCATGGTCAGCGCGCCCGTGTCGGCGGGCATTGGCCGCGCGGGCGTGGTGGGCGGATTGTCCGTGCCGCAAGGCTGGGCAACGGCCGCCCCCGAGATCAAGGCGGTTGCCGCGACATTGCCCCAGAGCAGCCTGGCTGCGGCCCCGGCGGCGCTTGTCGCCGACGGCCAGGGCACCCTCGTCGGCAACATGGCCCTGTCCGGGTTGGCCGGCCGCGCCGTGGCCGGAACCGGCGGGGCGGCAGCCCGTTCCGCCGGCATGGGGAGCGCCACCCCCGCCGCCGGCGAGGCCACCACGGCGAACATCTTTGTGATCCACGAGGCCGGCGAATGATGACGAACGGCGCGACGTCACCATCAGCGGCTGAAACCGCCAGCGCACTCCCGGCGAATCAAGGAGGCTAGCAATGGATTACGGGACATTGCCACCGGAGATCAATTCCGCGCGCATGTATGCCGGCCCAGGATCGGGATCGATGCTGGCCGCCGGCGCGGCGTGGGATGGGCTGGCCGCCGAACTGCGTTCGACCGCAGCCTCCTATTCGTCAGTGATCTCGGGGCTGACCACCGCATGGCTGGGTCCGGCATCGGCGAGCATGGCGGCCGCTGCCGCGCCATACGCCGCGTGGTTGAACGCCACCGCAGCGCAAGCCGAACAGACGGGAAACCAAGCCAGGGCGGCGGCGGCGGCTTACGAGGCCGCCTTCGCGGCCACCGTACCGCCGCCGGTGATCGAAACGAACCGCGCCGAGCTCGAGTCGCTCATTGCCACGAACACACTCGGTCAGAACACCGCGGCTATCGCCGCAAACGAGGCACGATACGCCGGCATGTGGGCCCGTGATGCCGCAGCAATGTACGGCTACGCCGGCCAATCCGCGGCGGCCTCCGCGGTAACGCCGTTCGATTCGCCCGCGCAAAATACAAACCCGGCCGGCACCGCGGCGCAGACCGCCGCCGTGAACCAGGGCGTCGGCACCTCAGCCGGAACGAACACTCAGTCCGCCTTGTCCCAGCTGACATCCGCGACTCCCACCGCGCTGCGAAGCCTTGCGGCTCCGGCGGCGGTGGATCCGCCGCCGTCCTCGTCATTGGCGAGCTTTCTCAGCAGCCTGAACTCTTCCCCGCTGGCGAAGCTCGCCGGTAACGTGGAGCTGATACCCAAGGCGGTCCTGCCGGCCAATGACGTAATGATCAGCACCATCATGGGTTTGGTGATCGGGGCGCGGCATCTGGGTGACCTGACGGTCGCGGTCAAGGCCGCGACCCCAAGTCTCGCGACCGGGTTGGGTTCGGCGGGAACGGCATTGGGAACGACCGTGTCGGCGGCTGTCGGTCAGGCCGGCCTAGTGGGAGGGCTAGCGGTTCCACCGAGTTGGGCCGTGGCCACTCCCGCGATCAGGACTGTCGCCGCGGTGTTGTCGGGCACTTCGGAGAGCGCCATCGGCGCGGCCGTGGTGAGCGAGGGCAGCTTTTTCAGCGGGTTGGCTGCGGCAGGCATGGTCGGAGGCGCGCTCGGCGCCGCACTGCCCAGGGCCGCGGCGGGCGCCGGCGGCAAGGGGCGTGACCGCTCGGCCAAAGACGGTGCAAGTCTCAAAGACAGTGATTCGCCTGAAAACTTGCAACGCGTTGTGGCTGACATGGCGGAGAACCCGGAAAGTGTGCAGCATTGGCACACCGATCCCGACCACCTTGATGGCTTACTGGACGAACTGCGAAAAAAACCGGGTACGCACGCGGTACACGTGAAGAACGGAAAGCCCAGGGTGACGCTGCCGGGTTCGTAACGGACGCAGGCCCGGACGAATACGGCTCCGGACAACCACTTGGCGGGGGCGGCGCGCCGTTATTGGCGCGCACCGGCGAGGGCTCGCGGGATGCGCAATAAACCGGCGATCGCCACTATCGACCAGGCCAACAGCGCGTCCCAGAAGAACACTAGTGCAACGGTGTGCAGCGATCGCATATTAGCCTCGCTGGCGATCATGTTGATGGCCACCGAATACATCCCCAGCGGGAACACGAGCGTCCACCACGAGCCGGTGAATCGCAAAAGCTTGGGCCGCTGCTCGACGCGGTGCAAACCGAAATAGATCAACGGCGGTATCCACAACGTTGCCGCTGCCCACGCCGTCAGCATGATCGCAAACACACCCGCCGCCAGCCAGTTTGGAGCTTGGACGTGAATTTCGTGGCCAGCCACCACGGCGATGGCAAGCGCGCCCATCAAAATCCAAGTGTCAGGCTGGAATCCTTCACGGTCCAGCCGCTCGTCGACGGCGCGCCACACAATCAATGCGGTCATCGCGATGTAGATGGCCAGTGCCAAAACCCACGTAACCACCGCGGCTATCAACCATTGACCGTGCCCGGTACTGCTTGCGAGCTTGGCGGCCACGATTGCCAGGCCGGACGTGGCTACGCTGAACAATAACCATGCGCCGTGGACCTGGTCGCGCGACGCAGTCAAGCGCTGCGTTGCCAGGTTGCGCAGGCTGGATAGAGCCAGGCCCAGCCAAGCCGAACCGGCAATGGCGCCAAGAACCGGAAGTATCAGCGGGTGGGCGGACGAAAGCCGGTTGCACAGCACGGCGCATGCGGCAACGAAAGTGAACAGGGGCAGCGAATTCTCGAGCTCCGCCAAGCCCCAGGGAAGTAGCCGGCGTTTGGCCGTGGCGAGCACCACCGCAAGTGCTACCAAGACCGCCCAAGCCAGCAGCGCGATCACACTGAGCGCGTTGCTGGTTGACGTGTACTGATGATCCTTGGCGGCGGTGGAGAGGATTCCGGTCGCCATCACCGCTGCGAACGCGTCAGGGGAGACGTTGATGCTACTCAGTCGAATCGCCATGCCAGGGCCTTCTTTACGTTTGAATCATCGCTCAGCTATGAGCCCGACCACAACCGCCGACTACCCATCACGGTCGAATGCAATCCGGAAAAGGACTCGCTCGCCGGTCCCCTTGGCCTGACCGCCGCACGGCGGCCTGTGTTATCTCGGCTTTGAGGGGGTACGCCTCACGAACGAAACATGTCGGGAATGACCGTGGGAGAAGTGAGATGAGCGATCCTGATGCGATCATCCGAAAGCTGCGCGATGTCATCGAGAAGGAACAGGGACTGGCGGACCTCCTCGAGCGGTCGTTGAAGCAGGCTCGCGAATCGGCCGAGGCCGAGTTGCGGCCGGAGTTGTTCGCCGCGCTGGAGTGGCCGGCCAACCTGGATGAGTACGAGGAGTATCTGAAGAGCTTCGTCAGATGGGTGCCCCGCCAGTCCGATGCGGAGGCATGGCAAGGGGCCGACCCCGCTGAACGACAGGCCCAAGAGGTCAGCGACCGGACAGCACACTTCTTCTTCCTCGTTGACCAGGGGGTGGACGGGGCCGCGCCGCAGGGCTCCAAGGTCTTTCGCGACTGGATGACCGAGTTCTCGCGGCAGTGGGGCAGCTTCTTGGACACCGCTGATTCGTTCAGCCCGGAGATCCTGCAGTCCTTCATCGATTTCGCGCCCGAGTATCGGGTGCATGAGTCGCTGGTCGACGGAAAGCCCAACATGCCCAGCGGTTGGTTGACGTTCAACCAGTTCTTCGGTCGTGAATTGAACGGGGGACTGCGCCCGATCGCCGAACCCGGCAGCAATTTGGTGGTGACCTCTCCCGCCGACTGCGTCTTCCAGCACGCCTACGACATCGACACCGACTCCAACATCCCGCCGGTAACCCTCAAAGGCGTCAACACTTTTGGGAATATTAAGCAGCTCATTGAGGGTAGCGCATACAGCGAGAGCTTCGGCGGAGGGACGTTTGTGCACTACATGCTGAAGCCCAACTCGTATCACCGTTACCACCTGCCCGTCTCTGGCCTGGTGAAAGAGACCTTCCTCATCAGCGGACAGGTATTCATGCAGGTGTCTCTCGACGGCCACGAGTTCAAGTCCAGCGATAGCGCAACCACCGGTTACGAGTTCTTTCAGAACCGCGGCGTGGTCACCATCGACACGTCGGCTTCCGACTGCGGCGACATCGGTGTCGTCGCGGTGATTCCGGTTGGTATGGCGCACGTATCGTCGGTGACGCTGACCGCAGTCGAAAACACACAAATGGCAAAGGGCGACGAGTTCGGCTACTTCCAATTCGGCGGCTCGGACATCATCATCCTCTTCCAGGAGGGGGTGGACCCGCAGATCGACACCGGCGAAGGGTACCGACTCTTCGGCACGCCAGCAGCCCGCTGCAAAGGCCGGGCCCGATGAGGATGGGATAGCTTGGTCACCTCACAACGACTTAATAGGTAAGTCACAGCCAATCATTCGGTGTGTGGGGTTTGCCAGAGGCGCGGCCGGGCACGCGGTCAACATGGCCCGCTCACACGACATCCTGCACTGGAACCCGGAAGACACCAAGGCCTGGGAGGACGGCAACAAAGCCGTCGCGCACCGAAACATGGCATGGTCGATCGCGACCGACCACGTGGCCTTCGGCGTCTGGTCATTGTGGTCGGTACTGGTGCTCTTCATGCCCGAATCGGTCTACGGGTTTTCGGCAAGCGACAAGTTCCTCCTGGTCGCCGTCAATACGCTAATGGGTGCGCTGATGCGCATTCCCTACACGGCCGCGATCGGCATCTTCGGTGGGCGCAACTTCACGGTGGTTTCCACTCTGGTGCTGTTGATACCCACCGCGGGCACGATCGTCCTGCTGGCCAATCCAGGCCTGCCGCTGTGGCCATATCTGGTGTGTGCGGCGCTGACCGGGCTCGGCGGCGGCAACTTTTCCGCGTCCATGACCAATGTCAACGCCTTCTATCCGCAGCGGCTCAAGGGGTGGGCGCTGGGGCTCAACGCGGGCGGCGGCAACATCGGTGTGCCGGCGATCCAGCTGGTAGGCCTGCTGGTGATCGCGGTGGCCGGCCACCGGCAGCCGTACTGGGTGTCGGGGCTCTACATGGTGCTGCTGACCGCGACCAGCATCGGCGCCTTCATGTTCATGGACAACATCAAGGAGTACCGGGTCAATTTCGTTGCCATGAAAAAGATGATCAAGCAGCGCGACTCGTGGCTCCTCTCGCTGCTCTACGTTGGCACCTTCGGTTCATTCATCGGATTCTCCTTCGCGCTGAGCCAAGTGCTGCACATGAAATTCACCGAAGCGGGGCAAAGCTCCGCCCACGCTTCGTTACATGCGGCCCAAATCGCTTTTGTGGGACCGCTGTTGGGGTCAGTGGCGCGGGTCTACGGGGGCAAGCTCGCCGACCGTTTAGGCGGTGGCCGGGTGACGTTGACCGTCTTCGGCGGTATGAGTCTCGCCGCCGGATTACTCGTCTTCGCCAGCACGCTCGAGGACAACAACGGCGGCCGCCTCACCGCCACGTCGATAGTCTGTTACGGCGTCGGCTTCGTCTGCCTGTTCCTTCTAGCCGGGGCCGGCAACGGATCAATATACAAGATGATCCCCTCGGTATTCGAGGCCCGCAGTAGGTCGCTCGATCTCAGTGACGACGACCGCAAGCAGTGGTCGAAAAACGTTGGGGGAGCGATGGTTGGGTTCGCCGACTCGATCGGCGCGTTCGGTGGATTCGCCATCGACATTGTGTTGCGGCAGTCCTACCTGACCGCTCGCACCGAGACGCCGGCCTTATGGATCTTCCTCGGGTGCTACATCGGGTTCGCGATCCTGACGTGGTTCTGTTATGTGCGCACCGATCGAGAGTGAAACGGGTGATCGTGATGCACGACCTATTACTCGAGCTGTACAACGGGTGGCGGCCGGCGCTGTACGCGGCCGTCAAGGCGTTAGCACTGTTCCTCACCGCCGCCGCGGCTTTCCGGCTGACGCTGCGGCGCACGATCGCTGAGTTCACGCCATTCGACTGGGTCACCGCCGTCGCGGTGGGTGCCATCGTCGGTCGCACAGCGACGGCCGCCGGCACCTCGTGGCTGACCGGAGCGGCCGCGCTGCTCACCCTGATCGCCGCGCACGACATTGTCGCGCGCCTGCGGTTCATTCCATGGGTGCGCAGACTCGTCGATCCGCCGGTACGGGTGCTCATCCGTGATGGCCAACTCGACGAGCGGAACCTGCTGCGTTGCAGACTGACTCACGAGGACATGGATGTGATCCTGCGCCAGCACGGTCACCGAACCGCTGCCGATGTCCACTTGGCGCTATTCGAGACCAAAGGGGTGGTCTCGGTCTTCGGCGGTCCCGACAGGACGCAAACGACAACCCCGCTGCGAGGTGATTCATAATGGTTCCACCTACCTGGTTGACCGCCGTCTCATGGGTCTCGTTGGCTTTGGGCTTCACAGTGGCGGCCGTAATTCTCGGCGACATCTACGCCCGCGGATACCGACAGCGGATGGGCATCATGGAGGCCGTCTGGCCGGTTACCGCGCTCTATTTCGGGCCGGTAGCGCTGTGGATGTATTGGCGCTACGGCCGTCCGAACAGCCGTCGCTGGTTACGCGAGCACGACCTCGACCGACCGCCCGATAAGCCGGATTGGGCTACCACCGCCATCGGGGTAAGTCACTGTGGCGCGGGATGCACGCTCGGCGACATCATCGCCGAATTCGCTGTCTTCGCACTCGGCTTGGAGCTGCTTGGGCGCGCCTTGTTGCCCGAATACATCGGCGACTATGCCGCCGCCCTGGCGTTGGGTGTCCTGTTCCAGTATTTCGCGATCGCCCCGATGCGCGGGCTGAGCTTCCGGAAAGGCATGCTCGCGGCGGCAAAGGCTGACGTCTTGTCGCTCACCGCATTTGAAGTTGGCCTGTTCGGCTGGATGGCCGTGATGTCGTTCGCTCTCTTTCCGTCGCCCCTGCATCCCGATTCGGCCGCGTACTGGTTCCTGATGCAGATCGGGATGATCATCGGGTTCGCAACGGCCTGGCCGGCGAATGTCTGGCTGATCCGACGAGGGATCAAGGAGGCGATGTAGTTCTTTCGTGTGCGCTTAGCAGGTCGGGCCCGCGACGGCACCGGGCATCGGAGTAGGTTCCGGCCAGCGCCCTAGGCCGAGACGGGTTTCTTCGCCGGCGCCGACACCTTCATCAGCTTCATCAGGTTGCCGCCCATGATCTTTGCGACGTCGGCCTCGTCGAAGTCGGCGAGCTCGTCGACGAAGGAGATGGGGTCCTTCAGGCCTTCGGGATGCGGCCAGTCCGAGCCGAACAGCACCCGGTCGGTACCCACCATCTTGACGATCTCGGTGAACCGGTCCTCCCAGAACGGGGTGATGTAGACGCAGCGCTTGAACGCCTCGATGGGATCCTCGCTGAACGACTGCGGCATCTTCTTGTAGACGCCCTTGAGGCCCTTGAAAAGGTCCGGCACCCAGTCGGCGCCGTTTTCGATCGACAAGATCCGCAGCTCGGGATTGCGGGAGAGCGCGCCGTGGCAGACCAGCGCACCCATCGCGTCCAGGATCGGCCGGTGGCCCATCGCGAAGCTCCGGAACGCGGTCGGCTTGAAAGGCAGGAACTCGTCGCCCGGCTCCCACACGTTCGCGAACTCCGAGTAGCCACTGTCCGAAGCGTGCATCGAGACCGGAATCTCGGCCTTGATGCAGGCCTGCCAGAACGGGTCGAACTCCTCGAGGCCGAACGACCGGCTGCCCTTGTAGCCGGGCACCGGCGCTGGGCGGACCAGCACGGTGCGCGCGCCGCGCTCCAGGCACCACTGAAGCTCTTCTAGCGCGCGGTCGACGATCGGCAGCGTGATCACCGGGGTGGCGAAGATGCGGTCCTTGTAGTTGAACGACCATTGCTCGTGCATCCACTGGTTCAGCGCGTGGATGACGTCGTGGGTCATCTCCGGGTCGTCCTTCATGCGCTCCTCGACCAGGCTGGCCAGGGTCGGGAACATCAGGGCGTAGTCGATGCCCAGCTCGTCCATGACCTCCAGCCGCGCGCCCGGCTCGCGGAAGGCGGGGATGGCCTTCATCGGCTCGCCCAGGATCTCCCGGTAGCTCTTGCCCTGCGCGCCGTTGCGGAAGTAGTCCTCCTGGGCGCCCGGCTTGGCGACCTTCTCGAAGGTCGGGTTCGGGATGTACTCGCTGATGTGGCCGCGTACCACGATCTTGGTGCGGCCGCGCACCTGCACGTAGTCGATGACGTTCTTGCGCTTCTCCGGGAGGAACTTGGTCAGTGCCTCCTGCGGCTCGTACATGTGGTTGTCCGCGTCGAAAACGGGGAAGGAAAGTTCGCGAGACGGCATGGCGATCTCCTTGCGGAAGTACTCGGGTTCTCGGTAGGTGGTAATGACGTTACCACTTTGGTCCCGCCGCGTGTAGCGCCACCGGGGCCCGGTCGTCGCGCTGGCCGTCACGCTGGCGTGACGTTCGATGGCAACTGCCACGCTGGCGTGACGCTCGTAGCCCCGGCTAAGCGTCTGGCCAGTTGGGAAGCTCCGGCGTCGTCCCGTTGATGACGGCGAAATTCACCGTCGCGGTCGCGGCGAGCTCGTCGCCGGCCTCGCCGTAGATGTCCACCTGCATCACCATCGCCCGTCGCCCGGCCCGCAGCATCCGGGGGACCGCGAAGGCGGAGCCCTGGCGGATCGGGCGCAGGTACCGAATGAAGAGGTCCGCCGTCGTCATCGTGGTGTCCGACTGCAGGTAGTCCAGCCCGAATTGTCCGCCCGCTACATCGACGAGCGTCGCGATCAGGCCGCCCTGCAGTGCCCCGGACGTGTTGACGACGGCCGGGCTGACCGGCATGGTCATCGCGAATTCGCCATCGCGGGTTCCCGGCCGCATGCCGATCTGCGCGAAAAGTTCGCTCAGCGACGGCGTGCTCGATTCTTCTTCGCCGTCCCGGATACCCAGGGCGCGACTGCAGAAGTCATACAGTTGACCGACGTCGACCGGAGCTCCGTTCAATTCCGTTCCCAGCCAATGCAATCGCTGTGCCCCCATCACCGTCTGCATGACGATGGCGGCCGCCGCCCCGACGTCCACTCCCGGGTTGAAGACGCCCTCGGTGATGCCCTGCCCCACGATGTCGCGAATGAGTCGATGCAAGGGTGAGAGCACCCGGGCGTAGTCGCGTGGACGGGTCTCGGCCAGATGTTGGTTGTAGAGGGTCAGTGCGCGATTGAGGCTGTCTTGGGTGCTCGATTCCGGTTGCTGGCTGACGCGATCGATCACCAGCTTCAGCGCCGCGGTGCTGTCCAACCCGTCGGTCTCGGTGCGCCAGGTTTGCACCGATTGGGCGATGGTCCGGTCGAACAGCGCGAGCAGCAGCTCGTCCTTGCTGCTGAAATGCTGGTAAAAGGCGCGCAACGACGTTTTGGAGCGGGCGACGACCTCCTGCACGGTGAAGTCGGTGCGTCCCGTCTCGCCCAATATCTCGACCGCCGTCTTGATGAAGCGGTCGCCGCGCGTCACTTCGACGTCGTCGCCAAGGTCGGTCATGAGCGATTCGTCCCCTTCCCTGGCGCGTTGCGCGCTATGAGAATGAGGTTACCGCGGGCACGTTGTGTATCCGAGAAACCGGCGATTCCGGCCGACACATGGTTCACAGAGACGTGGGTCGCCTCGGCGGCTTCGTTGTCACGATCCGCTCTACCAGCCGCGATTCAGGGATTAGGCTGCTGAAATGGCAGCGAGCATGTCCGGGAAGGTTGCATTCGTCACCGGCGGCGCGTCCGGCATCGGCGCGGCATTGACCACCGCGCTGGTCGACGGGCACGCCGAGGTCTGGATCGCCGATCGGCAGATCGGCCCTGCGCGGGAGTTCGCACAACGCCTCAACAGCGGCGGTGGTAAGGCGCACGCGATCGAACTCGATGTGCGCGACTACCCATCGTTTGAGCGCGCCGTCGCCGAGGCGGTGCAGCAGTCCGGGCGGATCGACTACCTGTTCAACAATGCCGGCATCGGAGTCGCCGGTGAGGTCGACAAGTACACGCTCGACGATTGGAACGACGTCTTCGACGTGAACCTGCGCGGTGTCGTGCACGGTATCCAAGCGGTGTATCCGATCATGATCCGGCAGCACTCCGGGCATATCGTGAACACGGCCTCCATGGCCGGTCTCATGACAACCGCGGGCCAGGCAAGCTACACCGCCACCAAACACGCCGTCGTCGCGTTGTCGAAATCGTTACGGCTAGAGGCCGAGCGCCACGGGGTGCAGGTCTCGGTGCTCTGTCCCGGAGTGATCCGGACCCCGATCCTTACCGGCGGCAAGTACGGACGGACGGAATTAGCAGGCATCAGCAACGAGGAAATCCTGAAAATGTGGGAGCTGATGCGCCCGCTGGCGCCGGAGAAATTCGCCGAGCGCGCCCTTCGCGCCGTGTTGCGCGGAGACGCGATCATCGTGGTGCCCGCATGGTGGAAGGTCTTTTGGTACCTTGAGCGGCTCTCGCCCGCGTTGTCGATGCGGGCCGCAAAAAGCATGCTCAAGCGCGCCCGTGAAATGGAACGGGCCTCGGCGCCGTCGGCGGGTTGACGATCGGTTTCGGTGCGGCTGACGACGATCAGGAAACCGCTATGGATTTCATCTCCAGGTAGCTGTCGATTCCCTCGGGTCCCAGTTCGCGGCCGTAGCCGCTGCCCTTGACGCCGCCGAACGGGGCGAACGGGTCCATGGTGTAGCCCTGGTTGATCCCGAGGGTGCCGCTGCGGACCCGGGCGGCGATGGACAGAGCCCGGTCGGTGTCAGCCGTCCATACCGATCCGGCCAGGCCGTAGTCGGAGTCGTTGGTCATCGCCACCGCATCGTCGTCATCGCGATACGGGATGACGGTGAGCACGGGGCCGAAAATCTCTTCACGGGCGATGCGCATGCCGTTATCGGCGGAAGCGAACAGGGTCGGCGCGACGTACCAGCCGCGGTCGAGCCCGTCAGGCATCTCGGCTCCGCCAGTGACAAGCTGCGCCCCTTCGTCCTGGCCGATCCGGATGTACTCGCGGACGCGCTGCTGTTGCCGGCGGGACACCAGCGGACCGAGCTGGGTGGCCGGATCGCTGGGATCGCCGACCCGCAGGGAGGCCATTTCGGCGGCGAGAGCATCGACGTATTCGTCGTGGCGGTGCCGGGGAACCAGCACGCGGGTCAGGGCGTTGCAGATCTGCCCGCTGTTCGACAGGCTGGCCGATCGCACGCCCGCTGCGACCGCTTCCGGTGCGGCGTCATCGAGGATGATGGCGGCCGATTTGCCGCCGAGCTCGAGACTAACCTTTGTGAGGTTCGCGGCGCAGGCGCCCGCCACCGCCCGCCCCGCGGCCGTCGATCCCGTGAACGACACTTTGTCCACCCCGGGGTGCGATACCAGAAGTTCACCGACGGCGCTGTCGCCGGGCAGGACACTGACCACGCCGGGCGGCAGGTCGATGTCATCGAGAATCTGCGCCAAAAGCAATGCGTCCAAGGGTGATTCGGGTGCGGGCTTGAGTACCACCGCGCAGCCGGCGAGCAGCGCGGGCACCAGTTTGGTGGCGATGAGGAACTGGGGCATGTTCCACGGCACGATCGCGGCGACGACGCCAACAGGCTCCTTGTAAACGTGCACATCGGCTCCGAAGAAGCCGCGGCGCGACTCCTTCCAGGTGTGGCGCTCGGCCAGGTCGCAGAATGCGCGCATCATCATCGCGGGCAGGCCGACTTGGGCGCGCTGAGCGAAGGAGATCGGAGCGCCGATCTCGGCCGTGATGAGGGCGGCCATCTCCGCGCGCCGCTGGTCGTAGACGTCGGCGAGTCGCCGGATCACAGCGATCCGGTCGGCAGGGCCGGTGCGGCTCCAGGCCCCCGAGTCGGCGGCGGCGCGCGCGGCGCTGACGGCCGTTTCGACGTCCGCGGCTCCGGCAGCGGCCACATGGGCGATGGGGTCCTCGGTGTGTGGGGATATGACCTCGAATACCTCACCGTGCGACAGCACCGAGCGGCCCGGCGCGATCCGCAACCCAAGGTCTTGCTCCATCGAAAGACTCCCATCGGCAATATCAACTACTTGCGATTATGTCGTGGAGCATATACCGTCGGCCCTGACGAGGTCCTGCGAAATCACTGAAACCGGTGGCTGCGCGGCCATTCGGAGTGAACCGGGCGTGGGGCGGCCCGTGTGACATCGGATCGGATAGGAGCGTTCATGGCTCGATTCCCCAAGCCGCCGGAGGGCAGCTGGACGCAGCATTATCCCGAGCTGGGAACCGGACCGGTCTCGTATGACGATTCCATCAGCCCGGAAATCCACGAGTTGGAACGAGAGGCCATCTTCAAGCGCGCCTGGCTCAATGTTGGCCGCATTGAACAGCTTTCGCGTACGGGTACTTACTTCACCAAGGAGCTCAAGGCAGTCAACACCTCGATCATCCTGGTGCGCACCAGATCCGGGGAAATCAAGGCGTATCACAACGTGTGTCGGCACCGCGGGAACAAGCTGGTGTGGAACGACATGCCGCTCGAGGAGACCAGCGGTGTGTGCCGCCAATTCACCTGCAAATACCACGCCTGGCGGTACGACCTGGACGGCAACCTGACGTTCGTGCAGCAGGAGGGGGAGTTTTTCGACCTCGACAAGAGCCGCTACGGGTTGGTGCCGGTGCATTGCGAGGTCTGGGAAGGCTTCATCTTCGTCAACTTCGCCAAGCAGCCCGAACAGCCGCTGCGGGAGTTCCTCGGGCCGATGGTCACCGCGCTGGAGGGGTATCCGTTCGACCGGATGACCTCGCGCTGGCACTACCGCTCGGAGGTCAAGGCGAACTGGAAGCTCTACATGGACGCGTTCCAGGAGTTCTATCACGCCCCCGTGTTACACGCGAACCAGTCGCCAACCGCTTACTCAAAGGCGGCCGCCGAGGCCGGTTTTGAGGCCCCGCACTATCGATTGGAAGGCCCGCATCGACTGGTGAGCACGTCGGGCGTGCGGGCGTGGGAGATGGCGGCGGAGATGCGCAAGCCGATCGAGGACATCTGCCAGAGCGGCCTATTCGGTCCCTGGGACAAGCCGGATCTTCCGGAGATGCCCGACGGGCTGAACCCGGCGAAATGCGATCCGTGGGGGCTGGACTCCTTCCAGCTCTTCCCCAACTTCGTAATCCTGTTCTGGGGCCAGGGTTGGTATCTGACGTACCACTACTGGCCAACCTCCTACAACTCCCACCTCTTCGAGGGCACGCTGTATTTCCCGCAGCCGCGCACGCCGCGCGAACGCGTCGCCCAGGAACTTGCGGCTGTCTCGTTCAAGGAATACGGCCTGCAGGACGCGAACACGCTGGAGGCGACTCAAAGCATGATCGAATCCCGGGTCCTCGACCGGTTCCTGCTCTGCGATCAGGAAATCCTGATCCGGCATCTGCACAAAGAGACCGCGGCGTGGATCGATCGGTATCGTCGCACGGCTACGGCGGGGGTGTGACCGCGATGTCTCCCATGCTGCCAGGCGAATTCGCCGACCTGGAGCAATTCGCGGACTGGTGCCTGCCTTCCGAACCGGAGCGCTACGCCAAGAGACTGGCGAGCACCATGCCGGAGATGAAGGCCTTTTACGACGCGATCACGCCCCGCGCGGAAGAGGCCCTCGCGTACTGCGACAAATTCTCCCTCGACGACCTGCCCGAAGACGTGCTGAATCTCATGCGCCTGATGTATTCGATGATCATGGTGTCGTTTCCGGTGGAGTGCTGGAAGCAACCCCGGGTGCCCGACTCCGGAGCGTCCACGCTGGATTGCGTGTCCGAGCCCGTTCCATGACCACCGTCCTGCGGGCGGCGCGGTGGTGTGACGTGGTCGACGGCCAGGTCCACTCACCGGCCGTGGTGGTGGTCGAGGGTGAGCGCATCGCCGCCATCAATCCCGAAGGCGGCGTGCCGGAATGGGCCACAGTCATCGACCTGGGCGACGTGACGCTGCTGCCGGGCCTGATGGATATGGAACTCAACCTGCTGATCGGCGGTCCCGGTGGTCCAGAGGGCTTGCCGTCGCCGATGCACGGTGTCCAGGACGACCCGGCCTATCGCACCTTGCGTGGTGCCGTCAACGCGCGCACCACCCTGGATGCGGGTTTCACCACCGTGCGCAACCTGGGACTGATGGTGAAGACCGGCGGTTACCTGCTCGACGTGGCGCTGCAGCGTGCCATCGACCAGGGCTGGCACGCCGGGCCCCGCATCTATCCCGCCGGCCATGCCGTCACCCCTTACGGCGGGCACCTGGATCCGACCGTTTTCCAGCGGCTCGCGCCCGGCATCATGCCGCTGTCGGTGGCCGAGGGCATCGCCAACGGTGTCCCGGACGTGATCGCCTGTGTCCGTTACCAAATTCGCCACGGGGCGAAGCTGATCAAGGTGTCGGCCTCCGGCGGGGTGATGTCCCACAGCACGGCCCCGGGAGCCCAGCAGTACTCAGACGCCGAATTCGCCGCGATCGCCGACGAAGCCCACCGGGCGGGCGTGCGGGTGGCCGCGCACGCCGTCGGTGACAGCGCGATCCAGGCATGCATCCGGGCCGGCATCGACTGCATCGAACACGGATTCCTGGCCAGCGACGAGACCATCCAGATGATGGTCGACCACGGTACCTTCCTGGTCTCTACCACGTATCTGACCGAGGCGATGGCGGTCGACCGGATCGCACCGGAGCTGCGCAAGAAAGCCGAAGAGGTGTTCCCGCGGGCAAAAGCCATGCTGCCGAAAGCGATTGCCGCCGGAGTGCGGATCGCGTGCGGCACCGACGCACCGGCGATTCCGCACGGCCACAACGCCAAGGAGCTTGGCGCGCTCGTGAAGCGCGGTATGACGCCCATGCAGGCGATCCGGTCGGCCACGCTCGTGGCCGCAGAGCTCATCGATGCCGACGACGAGCTGGGCCGGCTGGCGCCTGGCTACCTCGCCGACATCATCGCCGTGCCCGGCGATCCCGCGCTGGACATCGACGCCACGCTCGAGGTGCCGTTTGTCATGAAGGGCGGCGAGGTTTTCAAACAGGGAGGCAACCATGGAACTCACCGATAACATCCTGTGGTTGCTCAAGCAGGCTTTCTATTACTCGCTGACCACCATCAACGACGCCATGCGAGTGCACGGTGTCAGCACCGCCCAGATCGGTGTGCTGCGCCAACTCGCCAATGAGCCCGGCCTTTCCGGCGCCGAACTGGCCCGCCGCCTGTTGATCAGCCCGCAGGGGGTTCAGCTCGCGCTGACCGCGCTGGAGCGCCGTGGCCTGGTGGAACGAAAGCGCGATCCCCAGCACGGCCGCATTCTGCAGGCCTACCTCACAGGCGAGGGGCGCGACGTCGCCGCGACGGTCGTCAACGACGCGATCGCCGCCCACGAGGAGGTGTTCGGCGTCCTCAGCAAGCAGGAGCAGCAGACTCTGCGTGAACTGCTGGGCCGCGTTGTCGAAAAGGGCACCGGCCATGAGCTTTTCAACGACCGCGTCCAGGACTGACATGAAGGTCATCGGGACATCTCTAGTACTTGATATTAATGACAAGTAGTTGATATTGTCGGGGGGATGTCAGAACCCACTGCGGCCGCCGGGGCGGGGCCGCGCAACAGCGACGGGGTCGTGACCGAGGAAGTGACCATAGTGCTGGACCGGCGCGCCACCACGGTGCCCTACAGTGCGGGCGATACCTTGTTGCAGACCGCCCGGATGGCGGGTCTGGCCGCGCCGTCCTCGTGTGAAACCGGTTCCTGCGCAACGTGTATGGCTAGGCTGACGCAGGGGAGCGCCCGGATGCTCAACAACGACGCGCTGGACGAGGACGAGGTTGACGACGGCTGGGTGCTCACCTGCCAGGCGCTGCCGACCAGCCGCACGGTGCACGTCGTCTACGAGTGAATGGACGGGAGAGCAAACCAAATGGAGCGGACGCGATGAGCCGGGTGGCCGTGGTGACGGGCGGCGCCTCGGGCATGGGCGAGGCCACCTGCCACGAACTGGGCCGGCGCGGCCACAAGATCGCGGTCCTCGACGTCAACGAGCAAGCCTCGCAACGCGTTACCGAAGACCTCCGCGCCGATGGCGTCACCGCGATCGGCGTAAGCGCCGATGTCACCGACCGGCCGGCGTTAGAGCAGGCTTTCGCCAAGGTCCGCAGCGAGCTCGGTGCGGTCACGGTGTTGGTGACCAGCGCCGGACAGTTCGATTTTTCCGCCTTCGCCGAGATCACCGCCGAATCATGGGCGCGGATCATCGACGTCAATCTGACCGGCACGTTTCATTGCTGCCAGATCGCGTTGCCCGACATGGTCGACGCCAACTGGGGCAGGATCGTGATGATTTCGTCGTCGAGCGCTCAGCGCGGCTCACCGTTCGCAGCCCACTACGCGGCTTCCAAGGGCGGGGTGATCACCTTGACCAAGTCGCTTGCGCGCGAGTACGCGTCGTACGGGATCACAATCAACAACGTCCCGCCGTCGGGCATCGAAACACCGATGCAGCATCAGGGTCAGGCCGCCGGCTATCTGCCCTCCAACGAGCAGATTGCCGCCAACATCCCGCTGGGATACCTGGGCACGGGGGCGGACGTTGCCGCGGCGGTGGGGTTCCTGTGTTCGGAGGAGGCCCGATTCATCACCGGGCAGGTGTTGGGCGTCAACGGTGGAGCGGTGATGTGACGGCGATCAGGAGGTGCAGATGACGCGATCAGGACGGCCCGCTGAGGGCTCCTGGACCGAACACTATCCCGACCTGGGTACCGGTCCGGTGTCGTTCAGCGACTCCACGTCGCCGGAGTTCTACGAACTCGAACGCGAGGCGATCTTCAAACGTGCCTGGTTGAACGTCGCGCGGGCCGAGGAGCTGCCCCGCGCGGGCAGCTACCTGACCAAAGAGCTCGAGGTAATCGGCACGTCGGTCATCGTGGTGAAGGGGCGAGACGAGCGCATCCGCGCCTTCTACAACGTCTGCCGTCACCGGGGAAACAAGCTGGTGTGGAACGACTTTCCCAATCAGGAAACGCGAGGCACCTGCCGCCAATTCACCTGCAAATACCACGGATGGCGCTACGATCTCGAGGGCGCCCTGAAATTCGTGCAGCAGGAAGGCGAATTCTTCGACCTCGACCTGTCGGAGTACGGGCTGCGGCCCGTGCCCTGTGACGTCTGGAACGGGTTCGTTTTCATCAACTTCGATCCCGAACCGCGGCAGACCCTGCGAGAATTCCTCGGGCCCATGGTCACGGGCCTCGACGGGTACCCCTTCGACAAATTGACCGAACGCTACGAGTGGGTGGCACACAACAACAGCAACTGGAAGATCTTCGCCGACGCTTTCCAGGAGTATTACCACGTACCTTCGCTGCATCCGCAACAAGTGCCCCCTGACGTGCGGGACCCCAATGCCGGGTTCACCTGTGGGCATTTCCAGCTCGACGGTCCGCACCGGTTGGTGTCGACCGCCGGGCGTCGGCGCTGGCTGCTGCCCCCGGAGTACATGTACCCGATCGAGCGGGTTACCCAGAGCGGACTGGTCGGCCCTTGGCGCACACCGGATCTCGGCCCGCTGCCCCCTGGCCTCAACCCGGGCGGCATCGAGCCCTGGGGCATCAGCAATTTCCAGATCTTCCCCAACATCGAGATCTTGATCTACGGCGGCTGGTATCTGCTGTATCGGTACTGGCCCACCTCGCACAACACGCACCGCTTCGAGGCGTATACGTACTTCCACCCCGCCAGCAGTGTGCGCGAACGCATCGAACACGAAGTGGCGTCGGTGGTGCTCAAGGAGTTCGCGCTGCAGGACGCGGGGATGCTCGGTGGCACGCAGGCCGCACTGGAATACGGAATCGTCGATGAATTTCCACTCAACGACCAAGAAATCCTGGTACGCCACCTGCACAAGGTCGTCACCGACTGGGTCGACGCGTTCCAGCGCGAATCTGCTTCGGCAGGAGTGTGAACCCATGTCAGACGCCATGCTGCCCAGCGCATTCGCCGAATTGGAAAAGTACGCCCAAAGGTGGTGTCTGGCCACCGAAACCGAACGCTGGAACGCCCGAATCTCCAGCACGATGCCCGAGATGCACGAGTTCTACGACGCGTTCTTCCCGCGGCTCGAAGATGCCATCGAATACTGCGACAAGTTCCCGCTCGACAACCTGCCGGACGACGCGCTGAACCTGCTGCACATGATCTATTCGTTGATCATGGTCGCGATGGCGGTGGAGATCATGCACCAACCCGCGCCCGTCAGTGCCGCCGACGCGGTCATGATCCGCACCGTCGAGCCGATGCCCTGAGCGGGCATCGATCAGGAAGGACAGGCCATGAGTCTGCTCACCATCAACAAGCTCACCGCGTCCGTCGGCGCGGAAGTCACCGGCCTCGATCCCGGCCGCCTGGCTTCCGACGACCCGGTCGGTGAGGCAGTCCTGGATGCGTTGGAGGACAACGGAGTTCTGGTCTTCCGCGGTCTGCAGCTCGATCCAGAGGACCAGGTCAGTTTCTGCCGTCTACTGGGCGAGGTCGATCACTCCGCCGACGGCCATCACCCGGTCGCCGGCATCTATCCCATCTCACTGAACCCGGCCAAGAACTCCTCGGCGGAAATCTTGAAGGCCACGTTCGACTGGCACATCGATGGATGCACGCCGCTCGACGAGGAATGCCCGCAGAAGGCCACCGTCCTGTCGGCGATGCAGGTGGCCGAGTGGGGTGGCGAAACCGAATTCGCCAACTCCTATGCCGCCTACAACGAACTGACCGACGAAGAGAAGGATCGCCTGGGGCCGCTGCGCGTCGTGCATTCGCTGGAGGCCTCTCAGCGGCGCGCCCACCCTGACGCCTCGCCAGAACAGGTGGCCCGCTGGCGATCCCGGCGCACCCATGAACACCCGCTGGTGTGGACGCATCGCAGCGGCCGCAAATCGTTGGTGTTGGGCGCGTCGGCCGACTACGTGGTGGGCATGGATCTCGATGAGGGCCGAGCGCTGCTTGCGGAGTTGCTCGAGCGCGCCACCTTATCGGACAAGGTGTACAGCCACCACTGGTCGGTGGGGGACACCGTCATCTGGGACAACCGCGGCGTGCTGCACCGCGCGGCCCCCTACGACCCCGCCTCGCCGCGCGAGATGCTGCGCACGACCGTGCTCGGCGACGAACCCATCCAGTAGGGCAACCCCATGACCGACTCGCGCCCAGTTCGGTTGACGCCCTTGCCGGCCGAGGACTGGGATGAGCGCGCCCGCGCATCGCTGGCGTCGTTGATCCCGGCGGAGCGGGCGAATCCCAGCGGGGCCGGAAACGTGTTGTCGACCCTGGTACGTCATCCCGATCTGACACGGGCTTACCTGCCGTTCAACGCCTACCTGCTGAGGGGCTCGACGTTGTCGCCCAGGGTTCGAGAGGTCGCGCTGCTGCGAGTGGTGTCGCGCGGCGAGTGCGAATACCTCTGGGATCACCACATTCCGATCGCCGAGCGAGCCGGTTTGAGTGCACAGGACATCAGCGCGATGAGATCCGGCGTGGCCACCGACGGCGTGGACCGGATGGTCGTTGGCGCCGTCGACGAGCTGATGGAGCACCACACCATCACCCAGCCCACGTGGGACGCGCTGGGCAGCGCGTTCAGCGACCAGCAACGCATGGACCTGGTGTTCACCATCGGCGGTTACCTGCTGCTGGCGTTGGCCGTCAACACCCTTGGTGTGCAGAGCGAACATTCGTGAGCGTTCAAGCTCTCGTGGACACGCATCGGAGGCGACCTATGGCATCAACCCACCCCGAGTTGGCCCGGCCGTTTGCGCCACACCGCCTGAGGATCTATGTCGTCATGCTCTCGTTCGTCGGCGCGGTGTTCGTGTTCATGACGGTTGCCGCCGGCACCGGACTGGTGGCGCCGAGCCGGACTGTTGACGTGGTCGCGAACCTGACTTCGGCACCCCAGTCATCGTTTTGCCGTTCGTCTTGCTCTGGAAAGCGCGGGGTGAGCAACGCTCCCGGCTCGGACTGGCCGCCGAACTGGTCATGATCTACATCCCGCTGACCGCCGGCAGCCAACTCACATACGAGCTGCCGTTTCTGATCGGCCATCCGTTCAATCTCTGGGGCACGTTGTCGGATCCGGGATGGCGTTGGCTCTGGTGGCAATACGGTCTGGCCGATACCCGTTATCGCAGCGACGACAATTTCATCTTCGGCCTGGAGTTCGGAGCTGTCCTAGCCGGCATCCTGCTTTTCGTCGTATGGATGCGCATGCTGCGTCGCGACCTTCCCGACGAGTCTCGAATCCGTTGCCTATGGCTGAGCTTCTTCGGTATCGCGGTCTTGATCACCGGAACGACCGCCTACTACGTCGCTGAGATCCGGGCCGGGTTCACCGACATAGGCCAGGGCGCATTTGGGCTGTGGTTCAAGTTCATTGGGGAGAACGTTCCCTACCTGATACTTCCGTATTTCATCCTGTATGCCATCTACTACCTCGTCGACCACCTGACCCGCCAGGCCGGTGCGACGGCGGCGCTGGTCGACCCGGCAATCGCGACACCACCTTCGGCGCACGCCGGAGTTCGGCGGCAGGCCTAGCTCGAAGAGCGAATACGGCCCACGCCGCACCGCGCTATGGCAGGGTTGAAACGTGTTGAGAAAAGCGCTGACCGCCGCGGCAACCGTGCTGAGTGGCGCCGGTACCGTTCTTGCGTCGCAGGCGTTCATCCCCTTGGCCGTAGCGGATCAGGACAACTACGTGGCCTTCCTGTCGCCGTCGCGCAACATCAGCTGCGAGATCGACTACCAGCGCCGCGGCATCTCCGACGAAGCATTCTGCTTCACCCTCGCGCCACCGGCGTCGGTCCGGATGGACACCGGCGGGACCCTTACACGCTGCGCAGGGGAGAGCTGTCTGGCCAATCCGGCGGAGGGCACGCCGGTCCTCGGTTACGGGCAGACGATGGGAGCCGGCCCCTTCACATGCCGCTCGGAGACCGGTGGGGTGACGTGCACGGTCACCTCGGGTCGTGGCTTCACCATATCGAGCTCGGGAATCACACCGGTCGGGTAAGGGTTTCGGCGTCCACCTTCAGCCGCCCCGGGCCTCGATCATCGCCGAGCGATTGACCTTGGTCGCCGCGGTGCGGGGAATCGCGTCGACGAACTCGACGGTCTTGGGGGCCTTGTAGTGGGCGAGCCGGCTCTTCGCATACTCGATCACCTGCTCCTCGGTGAGCGCCGCGCCGCCGGCGAGTTGCACCACCGCGTGCACCCGGCGTCCCCATTGCGGGTCGGCAAGGCCGATGACGACGACGTCGGCGATGTCGGGATGTTCGGCCAAAGCCGACTCGACTTCCGCTGGAAAGACATTCGCGCCGCCGGTGACGATCATGTCGACTCGGCGGTCGACGATGTAGAGGTAACCATCCTCGTCCAGGTAACCGATGTCGCCGGCGGAGCGGAAGCCATCTTCGGTGGACGGTAGCGGCGCCGCGCCGCCCACATAGCGCGATCCCGCGCTCATCGGTGCGCGCAGGTAGATCTCGCCGTGTTCACCGGGGCCAAGCTGTTTCGTTCCGGCATCGAGGATCCGGATCTCGGTATCCCGGAAGCCGCGGCCGACACTGCCCGGATGAGCGAGCCACTCGTCGCCGCGTAAGGCCGTGAGCCCAAGGTTTTCGGTCATGCCGTATGCCGTCACGATCTGCTGCGGGCTCAGCAGTTCGAACCAGGTATGCATGAGCGACGGCGGCATCACGGCGGCGCCTTGCAGGATGAATACGATGCTGGACAGGTCGCGCTCCCGGACATCCGGCCGGGCCGCGATGCGCGCCAGCATGGTCGGCGTGGCGGTGAAGTTGGTGATCTTGAAGCGTTCGATCACATCCAGAACCAGTGCGGCATCGAACTTTTCCAGCACCACCAAACGGTCTCCGGCCAGCAGGAAGAAGAAGGTGGCGAAGCCGTTGGTGTGATACATCGGCGCGGGCACCATGATGGTCTGTGGCTGAGCGACCGGCGTCCAGTTCGACAGGAACGGCTCGCCGTGCTGGGGGGTCCAGAGCGACGGCGCCAGGCTGAGGATCACTTTCGGTACCCCGGTCGAACCGCTGCTGCAGATTCCGTTGACATTGGGGGAGACGGCCTCGGGCAGCGCGCTGTCGGGCTCGGCCGCCGCCTGCGCGTCGAGGCGCCACCGACTCGCCTCGTCGACGACCACGGCGGGGTTGATCACCTCGCGCACTCGGTCTCGCTCCCACTCAGGCAGGTCCCAGTGCATGGGGACCGGAACGGCGCCGATCTTCCAGCAACCTAGCGTGGCGAGAATTAGGTGCACTGAGTTGGGGATGGCCAGGGCGACAAGGGAACCGGTCTCCGCGCCGTAGGCGGCCAGTGCGCGGCCCCACTGGTTGGCGCGGGCGTCGAGTTCACCGAATGTCAGTGACTGCGCGGTGCCGTCGAGGGCGACGACGGTGACGCCGATGTCGTCACGACGCTGTTCGGCGAGCTGTTGAAGCTTGGTTCCGAACGGGATTCCGTCCGCTAACGGGTTGGCCGTCGCTTCGGCCGCGGCCGATTCCGTCACGCCGATACCGGCCCGCTGAACAGTGTCTCGAAGGAGCCGTCCGGGATGCCCGGGATGAGGCGCAACGCGAGCGCCTCGGCGCTCATCGGCAGACGGATCAGCGGCTGGGTATGCCGGTCGAGCACGCTGACATCGGACTCATCGCAGAAGCCCAGCGCGCCGAGCAGTTGGTGCGAGGTGCGTAGCACCTGTCGCGCGGTGTCGGACGCCTTGAGCCGAAGGATGAGCGCGTCGGCCGAACGAACCTCTATAGGTAGCGATTCCGGACGGCAGATGGTGAATTTCGCCAATTCGTGCAGTCCGCGCACCGCGACCGCGGCCTCCGCCACGGCGAACCGGACGGCCTGAAAGTCCGCCAGCGGCTTACCGAACTGGATGCGGGCGCGCACATGATCGGTGACGATCTGCAGCGCCTGCTGCACCGCTCCCAGAATCCGCCATGATCCCAGCACGAGATGAAGGTTAACGTCGCCGGCGGGAACAGTTCCATCGGGTTCACCGAGGGAAGCGGGCACCAGGAATGGGCCGAGCTTGGCGTTGGTCCGCGAAGCGGGCCGCGGGTGGTACCGGGTGCCGTCCAGGTCGGCGGCGACCCACTCACCCGGCAGGTCACCATGGTCGATGCGCGGCGCGCCGGGGTCGACCAGGGCAAGGCGGGCGCCGTCGATCGCCAGCAGCTCCTCGACGAGGGGATAGGGCAACGCGGTTGCGCCGGCAGCGCGGCACAGCACGGCCGCGGCGAGCAGGTCGTCGGGCGCCGATCGAACATCGAGCTCGAACGCGCCGACCTCGCTCAGGGCGGTCCGGGCCGCGTCCCGGATGCCATCGTCGGTTTCGGCGCGCAACGCCGCCTGTGGCCCGCCCAGCCGGCCCAACCGCTTGGTCGTGACCGCAGCGAAGTCGCTGATGTCTTGTGGCAGCTCAGTTTTCACCGGTGTTCTCCCAACACGTCCCGGGCCACCAACATCTTCTGCACTTCGATGGTGCCCGATGCCACGGTGGCGGCCTGCGCGTAACGCCAATGGTCTTCGATCGCCCCGTGCAGCGCGGCGCCGGCGCCGCTGTCCAGCGCGACCGGGCCCAACACGTCGAAAAGTAGCTCGGCGACCTGCTGGTCGCACGTCGTGGTGGCGATGCGGGCCGCACTGGCCGCCGCGCCCGCCGCCGGGTCATCTTGCAGCGACACGGCTCGATAGGCCAAAAGCCGGGCCACCCGTAGATCGACGAGCGCCCGCACCCACCGCGAGCGAACCGATTCGGGAAGCGCGCCCCAATCGTCGCCGAGCTGGGTGCTCATCCGGTCGAGCAACGATTCGCAGCGCGCGTAGCGGGCGATGCCCACCCGCTCGAATGCGAGCGCCTCGCGCATGACCCGCCAGCCGTCGCCGACCTCGCCGAGAACATCACCGGGGAACGCCTGCACGTCGTCGAGGAACATCTCGTTGAGGTGATGCGGCCCCAGCATCGACCCGATAGGCCGGACCGTGAAGCCGGGCCGATCCATCGGAATCAGAAAAATCGTGAGCCGCTTGGGCTTTGGGGCCTCGGGGTCGGTGCACGCCGCCAGCACACACCAGGACGCCATCAACGCATACGACGTCCACACCTTCTGTCCGGTGATGCGCCAGCCGTCGCCGTCCGGCACGGCGCGGGTACGCAATGAGGCAAGGTCGGTACCGGCCTCCGGCTCGGAAAAACCCTGGCACCAGATAACGTCGCCGGCGGCGATAGCGGCCAGGTGCCTGGCCTTCTGTTCGGCGGTTCCGTAGCGCATCAGTGCCGGGCCCACCCAGTTGATCCCCATGTATTGGGGACCGCGGGGCTCGTGCTGGGCCCACATCTCCTCGCGCAGTACCGTCTGCTGCCACACCGAACCACCGCCGCCGCCATGCTCTTTCGGCCACGCCAGCGCCAGCAGGCCCTCGGCGGCCAGCAATTTGCAGAACGTCTCGGTGGTGGCGAGATCTTGCGGGTTCTCGGTACAGGCGCCCAGGAAGTCGGCGGGGATATGGTTGGATACCAACTCGCGCAGGTGGTTCCGCAGTTGGGCGGCGTCGTCGCCGAGGTCGTAATCCATCGTCGTCATCCCTTCGGCAGCCCGAGCAGCCGCTCGGCGATGATGTTGCGCTGGACCTCCGAGGTTCCGCCGTAGATGGTCGCGGCCAGCGCGTCCTGGCGTTCGAACAGCAGATCCCGGTCGCTGAGCGACTGCGTCCCTTGGGCAACGGCAGCAAGCTCCCAAACCCGCTGCAACGTAATCGATCCGAGCAGCTTCATGGTGTCTGCTTCGGGGCTCGGTCGGCCCGCCAGTTCGTTGCCCAGGGCGCGGTATCCGGTGGCCCGCAACGCTTCGGCGTCGGCCAGCAGGGAACCGAGCTCGGTGCAGATATCCGCGGTCGGCTGTGCCATGCGTACCGTCTCGAGTCCACGCTTGATCTCGACCCAGTTCATGATCCAGATCATCTGGCGCTCGTGGTGCAACGACGACAGCGCGACGTTCCACCCACCGTGGAGCGGACCCAGCAGGTTTTCCATCGGAACTTCTACATCGTCGAGGAAGACCTCGCAGAATGTCTCGTCGGAAATCGACGCCATCCGGATCGGCTCGATGCGCACGCCCGGCGAATGCAGATCGAGGATCAGGCAGGAAATGCCCCGGTGTTTCGGCGCCTCCGGATCGGTGCGGGCATACAGGGTGCACCACCGCGACTCGTGGGCTTGGGTGGTCCAGATCTTGTGGCCGTTGACCCGAAACACGTCTCCGTCGCGCTCGGCTCGCGTGCGCAGGCCGGCGAAATCGGATCCGGCTTCCGGTTCGGACATGCCCAGCGCCCACCACTCGTCACCGCGCAGCAGGGGAGCCAGGAGGCGGTCGATTTGGGCGGCGGTGCCGAACTGACGGATGCCGGGTGCGGCCACATTGGGGCCCGCGATGTTGGGCAGCTTGGGCGCGGACCGCAGCGCCGCCTCGAGCCGGACCTCCATCGCATCGCGCAGACCCAGCGATCGGCCGCCGTGTTCGCGCGGCCAGGTTGGCTGTATCCATCCAGCCTCGAAGGCCGCTCGCTGATAATCGCGCCGCAGCGCCAGGTCCCAGCGGTACTCGCGATAATTCTCGTAATAGTCCTTCGGCAGGAACTCGCTTAACCAGGTGCCGAATTCGTCGAGGACCGCGGTCATGCCGCACCTCCCGCGAACCGGCGGCCCACCTCGTGATAGAGCACGCGACTGTCGCCCAGCATCGCGGCGACCTGCCAGGCGTGGCGGACATAGAGGTGGGCGTCGTGCTCCCAGGTCTGCCCGAGCGCTCCGTGCACTTGGACCGCGGTTCTCGCACAATTGGCGGCCGCATCACCCGCCGCCGCCTTGGCGAGCGCCGCAGTGGTCCAGGCATCCGCGGGCGTCGTGGCCGGATCGCCGAGCCGGGCGGCTGCGGCGTAGGTGAGGCTGCGGGCGCGCTCCAGGCCGACGTAGTTGTTGGCGAGCGCGTGCTTGATCCCCTGGAACGCACCGATCGGGGTGCCGAACTGACGACGCGTCTTGGCATGCTCCACGGCGCGGTGCAGGGCTGCGCTCGCCGTGCCTACCAGGTCGGCCGCCGCGGCCACCAACGGCGCCGTCAACGCGCTTTCGATATCGACGGGCGCGATAGCCACCGGCTCGGCGTCGACCTCGACCTCTGCCAGCGGCTGCGCGGGATCCGTCGATTCGCCCGCGATCACGGTCATCCCGTCGCCGCAGCGTGCGACCGCCACCACCGTGCCATCGGGGCCGCTGTCGGCGCGCGCCAGCGTGACGAGCAGCTCGGAGCGGGTCAGGTTGGGGACCGCGACCGCGCGTCCGCGCAGGCGTCCGCCGCGCAGGGTCATCGGCACCCCGGGCAGCCGAGATCCCCTGGCGTGCACGGCCAGGGTGGCGACGGCGCCGCCGGCGATGTCATCGAGAACCGCGTCGAGACCCGTGCCCCGCAATGCACCGGCGGCCAAGCCGACACTGCTCAGCAACGGGATCGGCGCGATCGCGGCACCGCATTCCTCGAGCACTAGGGCGAGTTCGACCGGTCCGTAGTCGCCGGCCCCGGGCGCGGCCAGTTCCGTCCAACCGAGATCGACCACCGTCTTCCACAGCGTGCGCCACCGTTCCGGATCCGTCATCGCCTGGCGGGCGGCGTCGGGCGGGCACTCGGTGCGTAGGACGTCGCGCACCGTGTCGCGCAGCGACAACTGCTCCGAATTCAGTCCGACATCCATAAGACCCCTAACATAATAAAAATAGTAAACTAGCGGCCCTGTCGCAATCGCACAGGAACAAACGCATAGGTGGGCGCATGGTCGAGTGGTATCTGTTCCTGCCGCAGGTGCGGCTGTCGGCGACGGAAATCGTGGAGCGGGCCCGCCACGCCGAGGCCAGTGGCTTCGACGGCATCGCGTTCATCGATCACCTCGAGGCGCCCGGTCTGCCCGATGAAAGCATTTGGGAAGCAATGGGCATTGCGAGCTGGGTGGCGGCCAAGACGGAGCGGCTCCGCATCGGCCATCTGGTGCTCTGTGATGCCTTCCGCCATCCCGCCGTGCTGTCCAAACAAGCCGTCACCCTGTCGGACGCGTCGGAGGGCAGGTTCGACCTGGGCCTCGGTGCGGGGTCCTGGCCCGCAGAGTTCGCCAGATTCGACGTCGGCCAGCAGGACGCGGTCGCCCGGGTCGAGCAGCTGGATCGGCACCTGGCGTTGCTGCGGCAGTACTGGGGTGACGATCCGGGCGCCGGCTCAGCTCCGCAAGCCCCGCCGAGGTCTCATCCGATACCGCTGGTCCTGGGCGGCACCGGGCGCCGGATGATGGAACTCGTTCGCAGATACGCGGATTGGTGGAACCTGCCGGCGAACCACCTCGACAAGCTGCCCTCGCTGGCCCCGGCGGCCGGCACGGCCCGGCTTTCCGTTCAGCAGATGGTGGGGTTCGTACGATCGGGTACCGACCCCGACACCGTGCGCGAGGTCAGCACGCGGCGATTCGGCCACCTGGGCGCGGGGCTGGTGTGTGGCGATGCCGACGAGCTCATCGGCCACTTCAGCGGGCTGGCGTCCCAGCGCGTCGAGCGGTTCTACGTGTGGTTTGCCGATTTCGCCGTACCCGATTCCCTGCGTGAGTTCGGCGAAACGGTGATCAAGGCTTTCCCGGCGCCGTAGCCGTCAACCCCGTTGCTCGGCGCGCCGCCGCGCTTCCGTGGGAACGACCGGCGGCCGGGCGAACGGCCCGCGCTGGACCGCGCTGAGCCGGATCTCCGGCAGGTCGACCGACGGGTCGACGGTGTCCAGCCAGGCCACCGCGTCCGCCACGTCCGAGACCTGGATGGCGTACATCTCGAAGGGAACGTCGGAAAGCATCTCGGTTTCCACCGGGCCCGGGGTGACGATGTGGACGCTGATGCCGTCACGGTCGACTTCCAGCGCCAAGGCCCGCGCGAAGGCGTTCATCCCCGCTTTCGATGCCGAGTAGGCGGTTCGCGCCATCATCGGTTCGTGCGCCGCCGACGACGAGATGAACACGAACCGCGAACCCGCGCGCATCCTGGGCAGCGCGGCGGCGGTCACCACGAAGCACGAATCCAGATTGGCCGAAATGATGGTCCGCCACTGCTCGAACGTCTGCTTGCGCGCGTACGTTCCACCCAGCGTGCCGGCGGCGTGCACGACGAGGTCGATGGTCTCCAATGCGCTTGTCGCAGCGGCGAATCCGTCCGGATCCGAGGCATCGGCCACGATGTGGCGCGCGCCGATCTCCTCGGCCGCTGCGCGCAACGGGGCCTCGCGTCGCGCCACCAGCACCACGTCGTAACCCAGCTCGGCCAACTTGCGACCGCACCCTTTGCCGATCCCGCCGCTGCCGCCGGTGACCAATGCCGTTCTCACGGGCTGCCTCTCAGGTTTGACGGAAATCCCGCGTCCGCGACAATGCCTGCGGTGACAGCGCGTGAATTCGTTGATCGTGCCGACCGGAGAGTACGTAGGTCTGGGTGTCGGCGAGATGGCGGCCCGCGATGCGGCGGGCCCGGTCGACGTCGCCCTCCGCGATGGTCTCGGTCAGCTTGACGTGCGTGCTGAGCACCGCGCGGCGTTGGGCCAGCGAGGGGTAGGTGCCTCGCGCCGCGCTCTCGTCCGCCCACTGTTGTTCGTGGCTGGTCCACAGCGTCTCCAGGCTGCCGACCACCGCGATGATGGTGTGGTTTCCACAGCCACGGACCACGAGATCGTGGAATTCACGCCCGATTTCGGTGAACAGCCCGCCGTCCTCGATGTTCTCGGCCATGGAGTCGTTGACCCGGTTGAGCTCTGGGACCAAGGTGTCCGCCCGGTCCGGCCGCCGGGCGGCCAGCGCGGCGCACGCGGGCTCGAGTTCCTGCAAGGCCATGCCGAGGTCGGCGACCGCTACGGACTCGCTCTGCAGTAACAGCCCGAGCATGTACGCGGCGCTGGTCTTCGCCGGGGCGTGCACAACGGCGCCACCACGGTTGCCCCGTCGCACCGAAACCAGGCCCTCGGTCTCCAGAATCCGCAGCGCTTCGCGCAGAGAAACCAGACTCACGTTGAACTGCTCGACAAGCACCTCTTGACGCGGCAAGAGATCGCCGTCGGCGAGGTCACCGTTGATGATCTGGCGGCGCAACTCGTCGGCTACGATTTCTGCGATCCGCGGCGCCGACAATCGGCGACGGGCGTCGCTCCCAATTCCCAAGGCGGTCATCCGATCCTCGATGCATAGCAACTCGCTGGCTTAGCTATTTTAGCAGTAATGGTATAAATAGCTTCTTCGATCGCGTGTCGATCGGGAGGGCGGGTGTAAGTGAGCGAGCGGTCCGACAGCCGGCCCACACCGCTGCACGACCTGCGTGTCGTCGAGATCAGTGACCGGATCGCCGGCAGTTATTGCGGCAAGCTGCTGGTCGATGCCGGGGCGCAGGTGTGCAAACTTGAACCGCCGCAGGGGGATTGGCTCCGCCGTTATTCGGCGACCGGATCGCCCGTGCCGGACGGAAAGAGCTCGCCGTTCTTCGCCTACCTCAATGCGGGCAAGCGCAGCATGACTTACCGGCCCGACGCCGGGCGCTTGTCCGCCGAGCTGTCCGCCGCGGACGTGGTGGTGGTGACTGCCGGCCGGGAGCAGGCCGCGGCGTTGGGTGTCGACCCGCAGCGGCTGCTGGCACAGTGTCCGCGCGCAATCATCGTCACGATCTCCGACTTCGGCTGGACGGGACCGTACGCCGATCGGGCAGCCAGCGAATTCACCCTGCAGGCGTGGGCGGGCTCGCCCGGCTTCCGGGGCGATCCCGCGGGGCCGCCCATCGCGATCGGCGGCGACCTGGGGGAGTACATGGGCGGCGTCTACGCCGCGTTCGGCGTACTGGCCGTGCGCCGCCGCGTCGAGCGTGGTGGCCCCGGTGAGCACCTCGATCTCTCCATGCTCGAGGCGTTGACCGCGATGCAGAGCAGCGAATGGCTGCATTCGCAGCTGCTTCGCGTGCCCCCGATCCGCCGCACGCTCGAAGTGCCGTCGATCGAGCCCGCCAAGGACGGCTACGTCGGGATCACGATGGTCACCGGCCAGCAATGGCTCGACTTCGTTGCCATGGTCGAATGCCCGCAGCTCGAAGAGATCGAACAGCTCCGCTTCCAGATCGGCAGGTGGGCCTATCGTGACCTGATCCGCGAACAGATCGGCCCATGGCTGGCCGAACGCACGGTCGAGGAAATCGTCGAGCTCGGCCAACTGTTTCGGCTCCCGATCGCGGCGCTGGGCAACGGCTCCACGATCCGGGAGATGGAATACGTGACCGAGCGCGGGGCATTCGTCCGCAACCCCGCGGGCTTCCACCAGCCCCGGCCACCCTGGTTGATGTCAGCGTGCGCGCCCGCCCCGCCGCGGGCGACGCCGGCCCTCGGCGAGGCCAATGACGAGATCCCTTGGTCCCGAAGGGAAGCCATGGAAGCCTCCGCCGCGGTCGGGCTGCCCCTGGCCGGTGTGCGCATCGTCGACCTGACCGCGTTCTGGGCCGGTCCTGCGGCCACCCACCTACTGGCCGCGTTCGGTGCCGACGTCATCAAGGTGGAGTCGATACAGCGACCGGACGGCATTCGATACTCGGGCGGCATGCGCACCGATGTCGACGATTGGTGGGAGTACGGCTGGGTTTTCCACGCCATGAACACCAACAAGCGTTCCGTCACACTGGATTTGGGCTCCGAAGACGGGCGCCGCCTGTTCAGCGAGCTGGCCGCCGGCGCTGACGTGGTGATCGAGAACTTCTCACCGCGGGTGATGGACCAGTTCGGCCTGACGGCCGATACGCTGCTGAACGTCAACCCCAGGCTCGTCGTCGCCCGGATGCCCGCGTTCGGGCTGGACGGACCGTGGCGGGACCGTGTCGGATTCGCCCCCACCATGGAGCAGATCGCCGGCCTGGCCTGGGTGACCGGATTGCCCGAGACCCCGCCGGTCACGCCGCGCGGGGCGTGCGATCCGCTGGCGGGTGTGCACGCGGCGTTCGCGGTGCTGGCCGCGCTGAATTTCGCCGAACGCACCGGCTCGGGGCAGCAACTCGAGCTGCCGATGCTCGAAACGGTGCTGAACGCTACCGCGATCCAGGCGATCGAATCCGAGGTCTTCGGGATAACGCTGACCCGGCGGGGCAACCGCGGTCACGGCGACGCGATCCAAAACATCTACCGGTGTGTGGGCGACGACGACTGGATCGCGGTCACCGTGCGCGACGACCGGCACTGGCGTGCCCTGGTCGAGGTGATGGATCGACCGGCGTGGTGCGACGAGGAGCTGTCCACCGTCGCCGGACGGCGACAGCGGGCCGACGACGTCGATCGCCGGCTGGCGGACTGGTTCGCGCGCCAACCCCTCGACTCGACGGTGGAGCAATTGGCGGCCGCCGGCATCCCCGCCGCACCGGTGGTGTCGCCGTCGTTGGTGATCGAGAACCCCCAACTGAGTCATCGGGGATTCTTGGAGACCCTGGACCACCCCAGCACCGGCGCCGGCCGCTATCCCTGCCCGCCGTTCGCCCAGCTGGCCGGCCAGGACAGGTGGCTGCTGCGGCCACCGCCGCGGCTGGGCGAGCACAATGAAGAGATACTGCGTGAGCGGTGCGGGCTGACCGAGGAAGAGCTGACACGCCTCGCAACCAGCGGGGTGATCGGGACCCGACCCAAGGGCCTGTGAGAAGTGGAGGGCATCTGATGCGCGTGACAGTTGACGAAAACCTTTGTGAGGCCAACGGCTTCTGCGAATCGCTGGCACCGGAAGTCTTCGAGCTGGGGGACGAGGACGTGGTGCAGATCGCGGACGGGCCCGTGCCGCCGCGGCTGGAGATCGACGTGCGCGCCGCGGTGGACCAATGCCCCAAGGCCGCGCTGCGACTGATCGACTGAGGGATCAGCGCCTGACGACGGCGAGCGCCGGGACGGCGCGAATAAGAAGTCGGGCAATCCTCATCTGCGTTCGCCCAGTGAGATCGACATTTCGTCGTAGATCGACATGTTCGTGGTCAGGTTCGGATAAGCCACTTTCGCCGGGCCGAGGGCGATGTTGTCGCAACGCAGCAACAGTTCATCGAACACCGCGCGCAGTTCCGCGCGCGCCAGCATGGCGCCCAGGCAGTGGTGGGGTCCGCCGCCACCGAAGGCCACCTGGGGGTTCGGCTGACGACCGATGTCGAAGGTGAACGGAGACGCGAAGACCTCCTCGTCGCGGTTGGCCGAACGCAGCATCGACACCACCCGCTCGCCCTTCGCGATGCGCTGGCCGTCCATCTCGACGTCGACCTTCGCGGTGCGCGTCCAGTACGCGACCGGTGAGGCCCAGCGCAACACTTCCTCGATGGCGCTGGGCCGCACTGCTTCCTGCTCGCGATAGCGCTCGATCTGCTCCGGGTTCGTCACGAACGCCTGCAGCCCGATGGCCAGCGCATTCTTGGTGGTGTCGCTGCCGGCGAACGCCAACACGAAGAAGAAAAATTCGAGTTCGTGCGGTGGCAAGCTGAAGTGATCACCGTCTTCGCCGGTGATCACCGCGGTCGCCAACGTGCTCCAGATGTCGTCGGTGGGATTGCGTCGTTTCTCCGCGGTGAGGTCCATTGCGTACCCGAAGATGTTGGCGTAGAGGTCGGTTTCGTCCTGCCGGCTCAGCTGCACCTCCGGCGAGTTGGCCTTCAAGATGCGGTCCAGGCCGTCGAAGATTCGGGGCCGGTCGTCCTCCGGTATGCCGATGATGTCGCCGATGACTGTCATCGGCAGGGCGTCGGCGACGTCCTCGATCCAATCGCCGCCGCCCTCGGCGAGCAGGCGGTCGATCATGCGCGCGGCCCTCGCCCGGATGCCGTCCTCGAGCTTGGCGATCGCCCGCGGATTGAACGCGTTCGAGATCAGCTTGCGGCGCTTGTTCAGCCCGGGCGGGTCCATGTTGATGATGGTGGGGTACGACGAGAACATCCCGACCGGCTGGATGAGCGGGCCGTCGACCGCGGTGAAGGACTCGACATCGCGATGCAGCCGGATTGCGTGCCGGTGCTTGGTGGCCACCCAGAACTGGCGCTGGACCGTCTTGGCTACGCCCGGGGTCAGGTCGTGGCGGAAAAGTGGCTGGCTGTGCCGCAACTCCGTGAACAATTCGTCGGGAAACCCATTGCGCCACAGGGAGAAATCGGAAAGATCCACTGCCGCCGCCGTCATCTGATACTCCGCTCTGCCCGGGCTCGTCTGGTGCCGCGTTGACGTTCAATGCTTAAAATAGTAAAAATAGACCTTGTCGTCGAACCGCGGTGAGTGAAGGGCGGCCAAATTGCGCTCCGCTCGCCTTGGTCTGGGCGGGATATGGAGAGTTCGTGACGCACACAATTTCTGACCCGGCGTCGGATTCGGCCGGGGATGGGGATCCATCGGAACGCGAGTTCGGGCAGTCGGGCATTGCGCTGTCGACCTATCGGTTCCCGACGGGCTGGTTCATCGTCGCGTTCGGCTCCGACCTGGCCGCCGGTGAGGTCAAGCGCCTGCACTACTTCGGTGAGGAGCTGGTGCTGTTCCGCACCGCTTCCGGCAAGGTCAACGTGCTGGACGCCTACTGCCAGCACCTCGGCGCCAATATGGGCGTCGGCGGTACCGTCGAAGACGAGAACATCGTCTGCCCCTGGCACGGCTGGCGGTGGCGCGGCGACGGCTCCAACGCGCTGATCCCGTACAGCAAGATCGGCTGCAAGAACAACGTCCGCATCCGCACCTATCCGTGCATGGAGTGGTACGGCTTCATCCTGGTCTGGCACGAACGCCACGGCCGGGCGCCGTACTGGCAGCCGCCGACGCTGCCCGAGCTGGAAACGGGCGAGTACTACCCGCTGCACCCGCACAGTCGGATGCTCAACCGGGTCAAGGTGCACGCGCAGATGATCATCGAGAATGCGGCCGACCCGTATCACGTGCAGTACGTGCACAAGGCCGCCAACCCCGCCAATACCGCCTCGTTCGAAGTGGCTGGCTATCACCTGCACGCCACCGTCAACGCCCACTTCGGTGGGGGCCGAGCAAAGACGTGGTTGACCCCCAACGGGCCGGTCGACGCCAAGATCATCTACGACAACTACTCGTTGGGGCTGGGGCTGGTCCGGTTTCCGAGTGACCTGGTGGCCACCATCGAGGTCACCGGGCAGACTCCGGTCGACGAGGACTACACCGATTACTTCTACACACAGGCGTCCGTCCGCGAGCCGGGCGACACCGGTGACGCGCCGACCGGTCGCGCGGCCAAATTCCTGGCGCTGCAGCAAGAGGTGATCAAGCAGGACTTCTTCACGTGGGAGAACATGAAGTACCTGGAGAAGCCGAACCTGGCTCCCGAAGAGGCGCACGACTATGCGGCCCTTCGCCGCTGGGCCCACCGCTTCTACCCGGGCCCGCAGCCGTCCCCGTCCGACTTCGGGTACACGGCCGACGGTAAGCCCGACCCGGCGGCCGCGAAAGCCTGAGCGAAAGCCCCTGGAAGCCCCATGAGTCCCGACCGGAGCGGACATCTCGGGCCCGCCGACTTCGGCGTCGAAAGTTTCACGGTCGCGGCCGTGCTCGATCGGCGGGCCGAGCAATATCCCGACCGGGTGATGATGTCGATCGCCGGCGTTGACGTGACCTTCGAGCAGATGCGGCAGCGCTCCGGCGCCGCCGCGAACATACTCACGGAGTTGGGCGTCGGCCGCGGCGATTGCGTGGCGTTGTTCACCGGAACCTGCCCGGAATGGGTCTACTTCTGGCTGGGGGCGGCGCGTATCGGCGCGGTCAGCGCCGCCGTCAATGCCGCGAACAAAGGGGACTTCCTGCTGCACGCCCTGCGGCTGTCGCAGGCCAAGGTGATTCTGGCCGACGTTGAGCGTCGGCCCCGGGTGGACGAGGTTGCCGGGGCGTTGGAGATCGCGCCGACCATTGTGCTGCAAGGTGATTCACTTGACGCGGAGTTGAGCCGAGGCGGCGCCCGTCCGGTCGCAGGCGTCGGGGCGGCGGCGGACGACGTGGGCTGTCTCTTCTACACGTCGGGCACCACCGGGTCGTCGAAAGCGGTTGCCACGACCTGGCCTTACCTGTTCACGGTCGCCGCGACGGTCGCGTCGGCCTGGGAATTGCGCGCGGGGGAAGTGCTGTGGACGGCGATGCCGCTGTTCCACCTGAGCGCGGCACCCAGCGTGCTCGCCCCGATGCTGCTCGGCGCGACGACTGTGCTGGCGCAAGCGTTTCACCCCGCCGAGGTGTGGGACGACATACGCGCCCGCGGTGCCGTCGGCTTCGCCGGCGCCGGCGCGATGGTGTCGATGTTGCATAACCTGCCCCCGGATCCGCGTGATGCCGAGCTGCCGCTGCGGTTCATCTCGGCGGCTCCGATCGACGCCAAGGCGTATCGCGACATCGAAAAGCGTTACGGCTGCCGCATCGTCACGATGTACGGGATGACCGAGGCGTTTCCGATCGCCGTCAAGGCCCTGGCCGACGAAGGGGTACCCGGAACATCGGGCCGGCCGAATCCGAATTTCGACGTGCGCATCGTCGACGAAGGCGGCGACCCGGTGCCCGCCGGCGCGGCCGGGGAAATCGCCTGCCGGCCCCGGTGCCGGCACGTGATGAGCGAAGGCTATGTCGCGCAAGGCATGCGGGTCATTCCACACCCGGAGTGGTTTCGCACGGGCGACGTCGGACGGCTCGACACGGACGGAAACCTGACATACGTCGACCGCAGGAAGGATTCGCTTCGCCGGCGCGGCGAAAACGTTTCCTCGGTCGAGGTGGAAACCGTGGTTGCGAGCCATCCCGCCGTGGCGGAAGCCGCCGCGGTCGGGGTGCCCAGCGATCTGGGCGAAGACGACATCCTGGTGGTCGTGACGTTACGACCTGGGGCCACAGTGAATTACGCCGAGCTGCTCGATTTCTGCTCGGCCCGGATGCCGTACTTCTGCGTGCCGCGATACGTGGAGACCGTGAGCGAGCTGCCGAAGACTGTCATCGGGCGGATACGTAAGGACTTGTTGCGCGAGCGGGGGGTGACTAGAGAGGCGTGGGATCGTGAAGCTCAGGGCTATATCGTTAGCCGGTAAGTTACGTTAATGTTACGTGCTAGTCGGCAAGTGACTTTACCGTTACATCCGTCCGCTCGTTGGCAGTCGTTTCCCGGGAGAGGCTGGAGACCGAAATGACCATGTCCTATCAGGAACAGCAAATGCTGCAGGCCGCCACGGGCCGCGCTGCCATCCTCAATCTGAACGCCCGGCACAACCGGGCGTACTCGGAGGGCGACCGCGAGCGCTGGATTGCCACGTTCCGCCACGCCGGCGCCACCTACCAACGTGATGGCGACACGTTCGACGATCTGCGTGCGGCGTTCGACGGCGGCGACGGACAACGGCTGGTAACGGTCGACCACGAGATCCGGGTCGACGGGGTCAACGCCGTCCAGCGTTGCGTCGTCTTGCTTTTCGCCAGCATGTACGGCGACACCACGCTGCGTGCCACGGGGATCTTCCGGGACACGTTGATCTATGAGCGTGGTGGCTGGTACTTCACTTCCCGTGCGCTGCAATGGGATTCGGTGCCCAGTCGGCACCCGCTCGTTATGTGAGCCGCGTGGACCCGGATCTCAGTTACCAGCTGGCCTTCGGCACCTATGAAGACGCGCTGCGCATGGTCGGCGCGACGAGCGAGCCGCGCACCGCGGCGACGGCGGTCAGCGGTGCGCGAATCCAGCTGTTCGCCGCGACGGTCCACGATGGCAATCGGTCCTACTGGGACGCCGAGTTCGCCCACCGGAAATGGGGAGGTCTGCTGGCGCCCCCGGCCTTGCTGATGGGGTGGCTGATCCCTCCGCCGTGGCAGCCACACGGCAGGCCGCCGACGGCATCGCTGGTGCTGCGAGTGCCGCTGCCGGGCACCACGTTCATCAACGCGGCCAACGATGTCGAGTTCCTGGTGCCCATCGTCGAGGGCGACGTCCTTACCGTCGTCGAGGAGCTGGTGTCGGTGTCGCCGGAGAAGCGGACCCGGCTGGGCGTGGGTCATTTCGTCGAGACGCTGGAGACCTACCGCCGCCAGGACGGAACGGTGGTCGCCACCTGCCGGAACACCTTGTTCCGCTTCACGCCCGGAGCATCCCCGTGACCGGCGACGGCCTGGACTTCGACGACATCACCGTTCCCGTCGACCTGCCCGAGGTGGTCGACCACATCAGCTACCAGCGAGTGGTGGAGAACGCGGGAGCGACGTGGGACTACTTCCCGGGCCACTTCGATCCCGAATATGCGCGGCGCCAGGGCAACCCGACGATCTACGTCAACACGATGCACCTCGCCGGCTTCGCCGACCGCATCGCGACCGATTGGGCGGGCCCGAGCAGCCGGGTGGTGCGGCGCTCCTTGCGGCTGGCGGGCTCGGTGTATGCCGGTGACACGATGATCGGCCGGGGACGCGCGGTGGCCAAGCGGCGCGACGCCTCGGTGGACCCGCCGCGCTGCCTCGTCGACATCGAGATCCAGGTGACCAATCAGCACGGCGCGCTGTGCTGTCCGGTCGAGCTCACCCTGCAGATGCCGCATGGCGCAACCGAGCGATGACGAAGTAGCCGCACTGCATCTCGCGGTGTGCCGACGGTTCGGCGAGGCCGTGTGGTCCGCCGATGGCAGATGGGATCGTCGCTCGCCGTGCGATCAATGGGATGCCCGGGCGGTGCTCGAGCACGTGATCGGTTTTCATGACGTACTCATCTTGCGCCCCTTGGGATTGAAGCCCGACCGGTCACGAGAGGACCCGCGGGCACGATGGCAAGTGACTTATGACTCGCTGACCGCGGCCTTCGAACCCGACAAGGCCACCCAACTCGATGCGTTCAAGCTGGTACCGAACCTCACGCGCGACGTTCTGGTGCACACATGGGACCTCGCCCGTGCGGTAGGGGCAGACGACCGGCTTGACGCCGCGTGGTGCCGGTTGTTTTACGACACCCTGCCCACGGACGCGCTCGCGTTGACTTCCTCGGGGATGTTCAATCCACCCGTCGCAGTACCGGACGAAAGAGATTCGCAGGGAAAGCTTCTCGCGCGGCTCGGGCGCGATCCTGCATGGCGGCCGGATATTTCATAGGGCGGTTCAGCGCCGGGTGCCGGGACGCGAGCCCGTGCCCGACCGTCCATCGGCAGAATTGCGATCCCGATATCGCCGGCGATATCCCAAATGGAAACCGGCTTATGGTCCCGCTCTCGGGACGGGCGTGGCCGATGCGATCACCTGCGGCGCCTACAGGGGCGGCAGCTGCCCTTTGCATACCAGCGTCTGCAGCTCGACGTACTCGTGGAGGCCCTCCGGGCCGAACTCGCGCCCGATGCCCGACTGCTTGAACCCACCGAACGGGGCGCCGATGTCAAGCGTGTACATGTTGATGCCGTAGGTGCCGGTGCGCACGCCCGCCGCGATTTCCAGGCCGTGTGTGATGTCGGAGGTCCACACCGAACCGGCCAGGCCGTAGTCGCTCTCGTTGGCGATTCGGATGGCGTCGTCCTCATCGCGGTAGCGCAGCACGGTCAGGACCGGACCGAAGATCTCCTCCCGGGCGATGCGCATGTCGTTGGTGGCGTCGGCGAACAGCGTTGGCTGCACATACCAGCCACGTGTTGACGGGCTGTCCTGGCCACCCAGGACGACGCGGGCGCCTTCGGCCTGGCCGGACTTGATGTAGTCCTGGACACGGCGTTGTTGTCGTTGCGCGACAAGGGGTCCGATGTCGGTGGCGTCGTCCGACGGGTCGCCGACGTTGAGGGCCGACATCATGTCGGCCAGCGCGTCGACGACCTCGTCGTGCCGCCGATCACTGACCAGGATGCGGGTCTGGGCGACGCACGCCTGGCCGTTGTTCATCAGGCCGGCTGTTTTCAATCCGGCGACGGTCTTGCCGATGTCGGCGTCGTCGAGAATGATCGCCGCGGACTTGCCGCCGAGTTCCAGGCTGACCCGCTTGAGCTGTTCACCGCACAGGGCCGCGATGCGGCGCCCGACGGCGCTGGAGCCGGTGAACGCGATCTTGTCCACCCCGGCATGGCGCACCAGCGCCTCACCGATCTCCGGTCCACCGGGCAACACCGAGACCACCCCGTCGGGCAGGTCCAGCTGCTCGATCATCTCCGCCAACCACAAAGCGTCCAAGGGGGTTTCGGGTGCGGGCTTGATGATGACCGTGCAGCCCGCGATCAGCGCGGGGATCAGCTTGGGCATGATCAGGAACTGTGGAACGTTCCACGGAACGATCGCGCCGACCACGCCGACCGGGGCCCTGCGCAGGTGCACTTCGCCGAGCACGCCCTGGCGCCGCTCCTCCCAGGGAAACTCGCGCGCGGCGGCCAGCGCCAGATGGATGAGCGACGCCGCGGCAGCCGCTTGGCCCATTCGGCTGAAACTGCGCGGCGAGCCCATCTCATCGGTGATCAGGTCGGCCATCTCTTCGATGTGGCCGGCGTAGATCGCGGCGAGCTGTTCGACCTTGGCCATCCGTTCGGCATGGGTCATCCGCGGCCACGGCCCGTGGTCGAAAGCGTGTCGCGCGGCGGCGACGGCGGCGTCCACGTCCTCGGGCCCGGCCAGCTGAACATGGCCGACCGGTTCTTCGGAGTGTGGGGAGATGACGGCGAGCTGTTGGGGGTTGGCGGGCTTGCGCCACTGACCCCCGATGAAGAGTTCGTCATAAGACCGGTGGCCAGAGTTTTCTGTCATCGGGCACTTCCTCGGGGGTTGGGCGCAGGTAGCCAGTGACCGGGATTTCTCTATTGACGCTAACATAGCGAAAAAAGCAGCGAGGGCCGATATGACCAGCGATTGGCGTAGTTATCCGTTCCAGTTGGTGCCCGGCGACAGCCAACTGGATTTCCCCTCAGCCGAGGGCGAACACCCGGATCAGGAGTCGGACACCTGGTTCATCGCCGGGCAGCTCGATGCCGCCGAGACCGACCGGTCGTTTGCCTTCCTGACCATCTTCAACAAGAACCGGCCCGGCGGCACCGTGGTCGCCGATTTCTACACGATGGCGCTCTTCGATCTGGACACCGGCGATTACGGCACCTTCACGGATTACGACATGCCGCCGGCGAACATGGAACCCGGGGCGCGGCGCAAGCTGACATTGGCCCCGGGTCATCTCGACATCCACTACTCCAGCGCGGCGGGCACCGCGTCGTGGACCACCTGCCGCGACGGCGACGGAGAGCTGCTGCCCTACACGTACCGCGTCAGCCTGGTCGGCGAGGACCAGTCGGGTCGGCCCATGCGGCTGGACCTGGCCGTAACACCAACGCGCGCACCGACACCGGTAGGTGCGTCGACCTACAACGGGAAGATCTGCTGCTTCGGCCAGACCGAAACCTACTCGTATTTCCAGACCGGCATGGCGATGACGGGCACCCTGCGCTGGGGAGACCTCGTCCAGCAGGTCTCCGGCAGCAGCGGACACATCGACCGGCAGTGGTTCCCGAAATACGCCGGCGGCGGGGGGACCGGGGGGGACCCCCGGGCAAGATCCCACGAGTGGCGCACCATCAACTTCGACAACGGCGTGGACCTGAGCATCTGGCGGCAGTTCGACCGCACCAATGGCAATGCGCTGCAGCCATTTACGGGTGTGACGACGAGCCATCCGGACCCGGGCATGCCGCCGGAGTGTGCCGAAGACGTCGAGGTGACGGTCAGCAGCTACGTGCGGTGGCCGGACGCGGTGCAACCATTGGTGCGGCCGCAGGCGGCCGCCCGCTACATGCCGGACCGGCACCGGATCACCTGCCGCACCATGCAACTCGACATCGTGGGGGAGCCGCTGGTGCCCGCCCCCGCGCACGGCCTGCCCATCGAATACATGGAGGGCCCGTACCGCTACCGCGGAACCCTCTGGGGCCAGCCAGTGACCGGCTTCGCGTTCAACGAGCGCTCGCTGGCCCTCTACCGGGACTGGGAGCTGGCCGAGGTGCTGGCCACCACCGTCGGGAACATGGAACCGGCCGACCGAGACCTACAGATGGCGGCGGGACTGCTCGTGCAGCTGCTGGCCCGCGGCCGCCGACGCGAAGCGGTCGGGCTGTTGACCACGGTGCGCCCCGCGCAAACCGACCCGCTGGCAACGCTGTTGGACGACCTCGTGGCGGTGCTGTCCGCCGACGCGTCAACCGAGAGCGGCTGACTCGCCAAGCGCCCGGGCCCAGGCGCTGTGGCGATGCTGCAGGCCGGGCTCGTTGCGGCCGAACAGCAGATGGTCGCGGGCACCGGACTCGAGGTTGGTCTGCAGGCGTTCGACCAACCGGTAGTCCTCGTCGCGCACCGTGGCGTGGGCGTAGTCGAACACGGCCTGCGCGCCGGCGGCGACCGATTCGTCGGAAATGTCCAGCGGTGTCGAGTTCTGGTGCACGGTGATCGATCTCCCGGGCCGGTCGGCGGGGTAGATCCGGAACAGCTCGCCGTTGGCGATAGTCACCGACAACACGATGTTGGGGAACAGTGCGTAGATCACCACCATGTTCTGGAACGGATCCCACCGTTCCTCGGGGACGTCGTCCAGTGCCAGGATCGTGTTGAGCGGGAAGATCAACCGGTGATGCGGGCCGAACGCGTCGAACACCGTGCAGTTGCTACGGGCGATGGTGGCAAACGTCTGCTGATGCACGGTGGCGAAATGGTAGTTCTCCGAGAAGGTGTCGACCGCGAGCTTCCAATTGATCGGGCAGTCGAGCACCTTCTCACCCAACGGCGCCCACCGCCCGATGCCCCACGAATCGAGCTCGTCGGCCAGGGGGCCCAGGTGTGCGGCGACATCCAGGCTGGCTCCGGGATCCAGTGCGACCCAGAGGAATCCGGCGAATTCGGCGGCCGGAAGTTCGGTCAGGCCGTCGGCCTTGACGGTCACGCCGCTAAACCCCTCACGGCCGGGCAGGCCGACCAACCGGCCGGTGTTGTCGTAGGTCCACGCGTGATACGGGCAGGTGAACCGCTTCGCGCTGCCGCAGCCGGTTGCGACCTGCGACTGGCGATGCAGGCAGACATTGTCGAACGCCTTGACCGATCCATCGGCCGTTCGGGTCAGCAGGATTGACCGGCCCATTACCGTCTTCGTGCAGTACGTGCCGGGGGCGGGCAGCTCCGAGACGTAGCCGACCAACTGGGGGCTGGCCAGGATCATGGCCCGGTCTCGCTCGTGGCGCTCGGCCGACGTATAGGACGTCGCCTCCACGCGGTGCTCGGCGGGGGCGAGATCGGTGGTCTTGTCGCGCGCCAACTTCAAGGCGCGGCGGGTGAGGTCGATCAGCTGCTCGCGTTCCATCCGCTCAGTACAGACCTTGCGACAGTTGTAAGGTCAAGGAGTGGCTGAGCAGTTGCTGATCGGCGACGTCACGGCCCTGACAGGGATCGCTTCCGGTCGCATCCGCCATTACGAGAAAATCGGTTTGCTGCGCGCCGAACATCTGTCCAACGGCTATCGGGTCTTCGACGTGGAACAGGTGCTCGACCTGCTGCGCATCGATCTGATGAGAAGTCTCGGCGTGAGCATCAACGACATCCAGCGCCTGATCGCGGGTGGGCGCACGACGCTGGCGGGTGTTCTCGACGAGCACCGAACGTTGCTGATGCGCCAGCGGGACCGGTTGGACGAGTTGATCGCGGCCATCGACCAATCCCGCGCGGCCACCGACTGCCCCGACTCCGACGTCAGCGAGGACATCCTGCGCCGGCTGGCGACCACCCACCGCGACAGCATCGGGGTAATGGGGCGGCTCACCGCGCCGCTGGCCGCGCCCATCGCCACCATGTATGCCGACCTGTTCGACGAATGGGACTTGCCGGTACCGGTCTTGTTCGGGCAGATGGTTCTACCGCCGGCGGCCAGCACCCTGCTGGCGCAATTGGCCGAGACGCCGGGGCGTCAAGTGCTGTTCGATCGGCTGCGCAAGCTCGCCGGCGACGTGATCGGGCTGGGCGACGACCGGGCGGCCGCAACGGAACTCGCTCAGAGCTGGATCGACCGGCAGCTCGCCGACCCGTTGCCCGACGACGTGGTCAACGTGCTTCGGGGGGTGCAGCCGTCGCTGGAACGTGACCCCGTGATCGTGCAGGGATTCCGTGCTTGGGCGGGATCGATCAACACGGCGGCCGCCCACTTCCTCGACGAGATCGCCCGTCAGGCCGCTCGCCGCGGCCTGGAGGCCGTGAGCGTCATCGTGCTGCCCGCTGCGGTGCGGACCCAAACCAAAAATCCGCCACTGTGATGCAGATGTGACCTGTGTGGTCCATGTGTCTGGTGGTGTTTCTGTCGTACCCTGGCGCTTGTGTCATCGGTTTCGCGACGCGACGTACTCAAATTGGCTGCGGCGGCCCCTGCCTTAATGGGGTTGGGCGTTGCCGGTGCGTCGCTGCGTCCGGCACCGGCATCGGCGTCACTGGGCACGCTGTTGGACTACGCGGCCGGGGTCATCCCAGCCAGCCAGATCAGGGCCGCCGGCGCCGTGGGCTCGATCAGGTACGTGTCGGACCGGCGCCCCGGCGGCAATTGGATGCTGGGCAAGCCGATCCAGGTTGCCGAGGCGCGTGACCTCGACAGCAATGGACTGAAGATCGTCTCGTGCTACCAGTACGGCAAGGGCAACACCGCCGATTGGCTCGGCGGAGCCAACGCCGGTCTCCAGCACGCGCAACGCGGAATGCAACTGCATGCCGCCGCGGGCGGGCCCGCCAGCGCGCCGATCTACGCCTCGATCGACGACGACCCGTCCTATGACCAGTACAAACAGCTGATAGCTCCCTATCTGCGGTCGTGGGAGTCGGTGATCGGTCATCAGCGCACAGGTGTGTACGCCAATTCGAAGACCATCGACTGGGCGCTGCACGACGGTTTGGGCTCTTATTTCTGGCAGCACAACTGGGGTTCACCCAAGGGGTTCGCCCACCCGGCCGCCCATTTGCACCAGGTCGAGATCGACAAACGCAGCGTCGGCGGGGTTGGCGTCGACGTCAACGAGATCCTCAAGCCGCAATTCGGGCAGTGGGCCTAGCCTCCCCGCACCCGCTCCGGCCATCGGCCGGCCGCGACTCTTAGAGATCCCAGCAAACACTCGTTCGCTCATTCTCCGGCGCGGCGGGTGCGAAGCGTGTCTCGACGACGCCGCGGAAGCGCGTCTGACGCGACTCCACGGCTCGAAATTTTTACATAACGATTACATAACAAAACTGCTTTGATCAGGGCAGTTATAGCTACTCGACCGTAACCACCTGCATGCAGCAGGTTTGTTCGCGGCGCCCGCGCCGCGGATTAAACCCGGTGTTATCCGCGACACGGTTACCCATGCGTAGAACTCATCAGTAACCGATCACGACACAAAACGGGGGTCCGTCCTTATGACACTCTTAGTACAGCCGATGCAGTCCGCCGCGCCGCTCAACCCGGGGGGTCCGCCGACAACGCACCAGCCAGACAGATTTTCGGTCGCGATTCGATGCGGAATCGACGGACTCCGTGAGTTCCTGTCCCCGTCGGACCGGCTGAACGCACTGATACGTAAGACGTACATGACGCATTGAGGGAGACACAGACGTGACGATCCACGAGCATGAGCGGGTGTCCGCTGGCCGCGATGGAAAAGGCCCCCACGCGGCAGCCGGTGACACCCACGCTCTGGTCGACCGACTGACGGCCGGCGAGCCGTACGCCGTTGCGTTCGGTGGCCAGGGCAGTGCCTGGCTGGAAACGCTCGAAGAACTCGTGTCGTCCGCCGGCGTCGAATCCGACCTGGCGACGCTGGCCGGTGAGGTCGAGCTGCTGCTCGAGCCGGTCGCCAAAGAGTTGGTGGTGGTACGGCCGATCGGGTTCGAGCCGCTCGCCTGGGTGCGCGCGTTGGCGGCCGAGGATCCAGTGCCCTCGGACAAGCACCTGACGTCCGCCGCGGTGTCCATCCCCGGCGTGCTGCTCACCCAGATCGCGGCCGTGCGTGCGCTGGCCCGTCAAGGCATGGACCTCAAAGCCACCCCGCCGGTGGCCGTCGCCGGGCATTCGCAGGGCGTGCTCGCGGTCGAGGCGCTCAAGGCCGGGGGCGCCCGCGACGCAGAGCTGCTGGCAATGGCCCAGCTCATCGGCGCGGCCGGGACGCTGGTCGCCCGCAGGCGCGGCATCTCCGTGCTCGGCGACCGCCCGCCCATGGTGTCGGTGACCAACGCCGACCCCGAGCGCATCAGCCGGCTGCTCGACGAGTTCGCGCAGGACGTCCGCACCGTGCTGCCGCCGGTGCTGTCCATCCGCAACGGCCGGCGCTCGGTCGTCATCACCGGCACCCCCGAACAGCTGTCCCGGTTCGAGCTCTACTGCCAGCAGATCTCGGAGAAGGAGGAGGCCGACCGCAAGAACAAGCTCCGCGGCGGGGACGTCTTCTCGCCGGTCTTCGATCCGGTGCAGGTGGAGGTCGGCTTCCACACGCCCCGGTTGGCCGACGGCATCGACATCGTCGGCGGCTGGGCCGAGAAGGTCGGGCTCGATGTCGCGCTGGCCCGTGAGCTGACCGAAGCCATCCTGGTGCGACGTGTCGACTGGGTCGAAGAGATCAGCCGGGTGCACGAGGCCGGTGCGCGCTGGATCCTCGACCTGGGACCCGGCGACATCCTGACCCGGCTGACCGCGCCGGTTATCCGGGGCCTGGGCGTCGGCATCGTGCCCGCCGCGACCCGCGGCGGGCAGCGCAACCTCTTCACCGTCGGGGCCGTCCCCGAGGTGGCGCGGGCGTGGTCGACCTACGCCCCCACCGTGGTTCGCCTTCCCGACGGCAGGGTCAAGCTCTCGACTAAGTTCACCCGGTTGACGGGACGCTCGCCGATCCTGCTGGCGGGCATGACCCCGACCACCGTCGACGCCAAGATCGTCGCCGCCGCGGCCAACGCCGGGCACTGGGCCGAGCTGGCCGGCGGCGGGCAGGTCACCGAGGAAATCTTCGCCGGTCGCGTCGATGAGCTCGCCACGCTGCTCGAGCCCGGCCGCACGTATCAGTTCAACGCGCTGTTCCTCGACCCGTATCTGTGGAAGCTGCAGGTCGGCGGGAAGCGGTTGGTGCAGAAGGCGCGTCAGTCCGGCGCGGCGATCGACGGTCTGGTGATCAGTGCCGGCATCCCGGATCTCGAGGATGCCGTCGAGCTGATCGAGGAATTGAACGACGTCGGCATCAGTCACGTCGTGTTCAAGCCCGGCACGGTCGAACAGATCCGCTCGGTCATCCGCATCGCGACCGAGGTACCCACCAAGCCGGTGATCATGCACATCGAGGGTGGTCGCGCCGGTGGCCACCATTCGTGGGAAGACCTCGACGATCTGCTGCTGGCAACGTATTCGGAGTTGCGGTCGCGCCCCAACATCACCGTCTGCGTGGGTGGTGGCATCGGCACGCCCGAGCGAGCGGCCGAGTACTTGTCCGGGCGGTGGGCGCAGGCCTACGGCTTCCCGCTGATGCCGATCGACGGCATCCTGGTCGGCACCGCGGCGATGGCGACCAAGGAGGCCACCACGTCGCCATCGGTCAAGCGGATGCTGGTCGAGACGCAAGGCACCCAACAGTGGGTCGGCGCCGGAAAAGCCGTGGGCGGCATGGCTTCCAGCCGCAGCCAGCTGGGTGCCGACATTCACGAGATCGACAACAGCGCTTCGCGGTGCGGCCGGCTGCTCGACGAGGTCGCCGGTGACGCCGAGGCCGTCGCCGAGCGTCGCGACGAGATCATCGCGGCGATGGCCAACACCGCCAAGCCGTACTTCGGTGACGTCGCCGACATGACGTACTTGCAGTGGTTGCGGCGCTACGTCGAGCTGACCATCGGTGAGGGCAACTCCACCGCCGACACCGCCGCACCGGGCAGCCCGTGGCTGGCCGACACCTGGCGTGACCGGTTCCAGCAGATGCTGCAGCGCGCCGAAGCCCGTTTGCACGCAAACGATTCCGGCCCGATCGAGACGCTGTTCGATGACCCTGCGCTGCTGGAAAGCCCCCAGCAGGCCATCGCCACGCTGCTTGCGGAATACCCCGACGCCGAGACCGTGCAGCTACACCCGGCCGACGTCCCATTCTTCGTCACCCTGTGCAAGATGCTGGGTAAGCCGGTCAACTTCGTGCCGGTCATCGACAAGGACGTGCGGCGCTGGTGGCGCAGCGACTCGCTGTGGCAGGCGCACGATGCCCGCTACGACGCCGACCAGGTGTGCATCATCCCGGGCACCGCGGCCGTAGCCGGCATCACCCGCATGGACGAGCCCGTAGGTGAACTGCTGGACCGCTTCGAGCAGACCGCTATTGACGAGGTGCTGTCCTCCGGTGGTCAGCCACGGGACGTCGCGTCGCGTCGGCTGGGTCGCCCGGACGTGACCGGGCCGCTCGCCGTCGTGCTCGACGCTCCCGACGTGCAGTGGGCCGGCCGCACCGCTATCAACCCGGTACACCGAATCGCCGACCCCGCCGACTGGCTCGTGCACGAAGGCTCTGAACGCCCCGAAAGCCGTCGCGCTACGCACTCGTTCACCGGGGCGCGGCTTGAGGTCGACGGCGACCGAGTGGTGCTGAGTGTCCCGGTGTCGGGCATCTGGATCGACATCCCGTTCACGTTGCCCCGCAACACGATTGACGGTGGCACCCCGGTGGTGTCCACCGAAGACGCCGCGACCGCCATGCGCGCGGTGCTGGCGATCGCCGCCGGAGTCGCCGGGCCGGAATTCCTGCCGGCCGTCGTCGACGGGACCGCCACGGTGGCGGTGGACTGGGACCCCGAGCGGGTCGCCGACCACACCGGAGTGACCGCCACCTTCGGGGAGCCGTTGGCGCCCGGTCTGACCACCGTGCCCGACGCGCTCGTCGGCCTGTGCTGGCCCGCGGTTTTCGCGGCGATCGGTTCGGCGGTCACCGACGCAGGCGTCCCCGTCGTGGAGGGCCTGCTGAGTCTGGTCCACCTCGACCACGCCGCTCACGTGGTCGGCGCGCTGCCCAAGGTTGCGGCCGAATTGACCGTCACCGCAACGGCTTCGCCGGCCATCGACACGGACATGGGCCGCGTCGTCCGCGTCTCGGTGACGATCGCGGACGCCAACGGCGCGACGATCGCCACACTCGATGAGCGGTTCGCGATCCTAGGCCGCACGGGTGCCGCCGAACTCACCGAGCCGGTGCGGGCCGGCGGCGCAGTGTCGGAGAACGCGACCGACACCCCGCGTCGCCGCCGCCGCGACGTTCGGTTGACCGCCCCAGTCGACATGCGGCCGTTCGCCGTGGTGTCCGGTGACCACAACCCGATCCACACCGACCGGGCCGCCGCCTTGCTCGCCGGCCTGGATTCGCCCATCGTGCACGGCATGTGGCTGTCGGCCGCCGCGCAGCACGCGGTGACCGCCACCGACGGCCAGGCGCGCCCCCCGGCCCGGCTGGTCGGCTGGACCGCGCGGTTCCTGGGCATGGTGCGCCCCGGCGATGAGGTCGACTTCCGCGTCGAGCGTGTCGGGATCGACCAGGGCGCAGAGGTTTTGGATGTCTCCGCCCGCATAGGGTCGGACCTGGTGATGTCGGCGACGGCCCGACTGGCCGCCCCGCACACGGTTTATGCCTTCCCCGGCCAGGGGATTCAGCACAAGGGCATGGGCATGGATGTGCGCGCCCGGTCCAAGGCCGCCCGCAAGGTGTGGGACAAAGCGGACAAGTTCACCCGCGACACGCTGGGCTTCTCGGTGCTGCACGTGGTGCGCGACAATCCGACCAGCATCATTGCCAGCGGCGTGCACTACAACCACCCCGAGGGGGTGCTGTACCTGACGCAGTTCACCCAGGTCGCGATGGCGACCGTTGCGGCGGCGCAGGTCGCCGAGATGCGTGAGCAGGGCGCGTTCGTCGAAGATGCCATTGCCTGCGGCCACTCCGTCGGGGAGTACACCGCGCTGGCCTGCGTCACGGGGATTTACGAGCTGGAAGCCTTGCTGGAGACGGTGTTCCACCGCGGCTCCAAGATGCACGACATCGTGCCGCGCGACGAGCTGGGCCGTTCCAACTACCGGCTGGCAGCGATCCGGCCGTCGCAGATCGACCTGCCGGACGACGAGGTGCCCGCGTTCGTCGCCGAAATCGCCGACCGCACCGGGGAATTCCTGGAGATCGTGAACTTCAACCTGCGCGGTTCGCAGTATGCGATCGCCGGCACGGTCCGCGGTCTGGAGGAGCTGGAAGCCGAGGTCGAGCGCCGTCGCGAGCTCACTGGAGGCAAGCGCTCGTTCATCCTGGTGCCCGGCATCGACGTGCCGTTCCACTCGCGGGTGTTGCGCGTCGGGGTGGCCGAATTCCGCCGCTCGCTGGAACGCGTCATGCCGCGGGACAAGAATCCCGACGTCATCATCGGGCGCTACATCCCCAACCTGGTGCCGCGTCCGTTCACCCTGGACCGTGATTTCATCCAGGAGATCCGTGACCTGGTGCCCGCCGAGCCGCTCGACGAGATCCTCGCCGACTACGACACCTGGCTCGCAGAGCGCCGAAACGACATGGCGCGCATCGTCTTGATCGAGCTGCTGGCATGGCAGTTCGCGAGCCCGGTGCGCTGGATCGAGACGCAGGACCTGCTGTTCACCGAAGAGGCCGCGGGCGGCCTGGGCGTGGAGCGGTTCGTCGAGATCGGCGTGAAGTCGGCGCCGACCGTCGCCGGACTGGCCACCAACACCCTCAAGCTGCCCGAATATGCCCACAGCACAGTCGAAGTGCTCAACGCCGAGCGCGACGCCGCGGTGCTGTTCGCCACTGACACCGACCCCGAGCCGGAGGTCGACGAGGCTGCGGAGCCAGCCGCCGAGTCGGTCGAGGGAGCTGCGCCCGTGGAGGCTTCCCCTGCGGCCCCTGCCACGGCTCCGTCCGGTGCTCCGAGACCCGACGACATCGGGTTCGACGCCGCCGACGCCACCCTGGCGTTGATCGCGCTGTCGGCCAAGATGCGCATCGACCAGATCGAGGAGCTGGACTCCATCGAGTCCATCACCGACGGTGCCTCCTCTCGGCGCAACCAGCTGCTGGTGGACCTCGGTTCGGAGCTGAACCTGGGCGCCATCGACGGTGCCGCCGAGGCCGACCTGGCCGGGCTGCGGTCGCAGGTGACCAAGCTGGCGCGCACCTACAAGCCCTTCGGCCCAGTGCTTTCCGACGCGATCAACGATCAGCTGCGTACGGTGCTGGGGCCCTCGGGCAAGCGGCCCGGCGCCATCGCCGAGCGGGTCAAGAAGACGTGGGAGCTCGGCGACGGTTGGGCCAAGCACGTCACGGTCGAAGTGGCGCTGGGAACCCGCGAGGGCACCAGCGTGCGCGGCGGCGCGATGGGCCACCTGCACGAGGGTGCGCTGGCCGACGCCGCCTCGGTCGACAAGGTCATCGACGCCGCCGTCACATCTGTCGCCGCGCGCCGCGGCGTCTCGGTGGCGCTCCCGTCGTCGGGCGGCGGCGGTGGGGCGACCGTTGACGCGGCCGCGTTGAGCGAATTCACCGATCAGATCACCGGTCGCGACGGGGTGCTTGCTTCGGCGGCCCGCCTGATCCTGGGCCAGCTGGGCCACGACGACCCGGTCAGCGCGGCACCGGCGGCCACCGACGCGGAGCTCATCGACCTGGTCACCGCCGAACTCGGCGCGGACTGGCCGCGTCTGGTGGCGCCGGCCTTCGACGCCAAGAAGGCCGTCGTGTTCGACGACCGATGGGCCAGCGCCCGGGAGGATCTGGTCAAGCTCTGGCTGACCGACGAGGGTGACATCGACGCCCAGTGGAAGAGCCTTTCCGAAAGGTTCGAGGGCGCAGGCCACGTCGTCGCAACCCAGGCCACCTGGTGGCAGGGCAAATCACTGGCCGCCGGTCGCCAGATTCACGCGTCGCTATACGGCCGCATCGCGGCGGGCGCCGAAAACCCCGATCCCGGTCCGTACAGCAGCGAAGTCGCCGTCGTGACAGGCGCTTCGAAGGGCTCGATCGCCGCGTCGGTCGTGGCGCGACTGCTCGACGGCGGAGCGACCGTCATCGCCACGACGTCCAAGCTCGACGATGAGCGGCTGGCGTTCTACCGCGGGCTGTATCGCGACCACGCCCGGTACGGTGCGGCGCTGTGGGTGGTGGCCGCCAACATGGCGTCCTACTCGGACATCGACGCGCTGGTGGAGTGGATCGGCACCGAGCAGACCGAAAGCCTTGGGCCGCAATCCATTCACATCAAGGACGCGCAGACCCCGACACTGCTGTTCCCGTTCGCGGCGCCTCGCGTCGCCGGGGACCTGTCGGAGGCCGGTTCGCGCTCCGAGATGGAGATGAAGGTTCTGCTCTGGGCCGTGCAGCGGTTGATCGGCGGACTGTCCAAGATCGGCGCCGAGCGCGACATCGCCTCGCGGCTGCACGTGGTGCTGCCCGGCTCGCCCAACCGCGGAATGTTCGGCGGGGACGGCGCCTATGGCGAGGCCAAGTCGGCGCTGGACGCGCTGGTGAGCCGCTGGCACGCCGAGTCCTCATGGGCCGCAAGGGTTAGCCTCGCCCACGCGCTGATCGGCTGGACCCGCGGCACCGGACTGATGGGCCACAACGACGCCATCGTCGAGGCCGTAGAGGAGGCCGGTGTCACCACCTACTCCACCGAGCAGATGGCGGCCATGCTGCTGGACCTCTGCGACGTCGAGTCCAAGGTGGCGGCGGCCGGTGCACCGATCAAGGCCGACCTGACCGGCGGCCTCGCCGAAGCCAACCTCGACATGGCCGAACTGGCCGCCAAGGCGCGCGAGCAGGCCACGTCGGGCGAGCAGGCCACGGACGACGCGGCGGCCGAGGGCACCATCGCCGCGCTGCCCTCGCCGCCGCGCGGCTTCACCCCCGCGCCGCCCCCGGAGTGGGACGACCTGGACGTCGACCCGGCCGACCTGGTGGTGATCGTCGGTGGCGCCGAGATCGGCCCGTACGGTTCGTCGCGCACCCGCTTCGAGATGGAGGTTGACAACGAACTGTCGGCCGCCGGCGTCCTGGAACTGGCCTGGACCACCGGACTGATCCGCTGGGAGGACGACCCCCAACCTGGTTGGTACGACACGGAATCCGGCGACCTGGTGGACGAAGCCGAGCTGGTCGAGCGCTACCACGACGCGGTGGTCGAGCGGGTGGGCATTCGAGAGTTCGTCGATGACGGCGCTATCGACCCCGATCACGCGTCGCCGTTGCTGGTGTCGGTGTTCCTGGACAAGGACTTCACCTTCGTCGTGTCGTCGGAGGCCGACGCTCGCGCGTTCGTCGAGTTCGATCCCGAGCACACGGTGGTGCGGCCGGTTCCCGATTCAAGCGACTGGCAGGTGACGCGCAAGGCTGGCACCGAGATTCGGGTGCCGCGCAAGACCAAGTTGTCGCGGGTCGTCGGCGCGCAGATCCCCAGCGGGTTCGATCCGACCGTGTACGGCATCAGCCAGGACATGGCCAGCTCCACCGACCGGGTGGCGCTGTGGAACATCGTCGCGACCGTGGACGCGTTCTTGTCTTCGGGATTCACCCCGACCGAGTTGATGCGGTGGGTGCACCCGGGCCTGGTGGCCAGCACGCAGGGCACCGGCATGGGCGGGATGACGTCGATGCAGACCATGTATCACGGCAACCTGCTCGGCCGGAACAAGCCGAACGACATCCTGCAGGAAGTCTTGCCGAACGTCGTTGCCGCGCATGTCATTCAGAGCTATGTCGGCAGCTACGGCGCGATGATTCACCCGGTCGGTGCGTGCGCCACCGCGGCGGTGTCGGTCGAGGAGGGCGTCGACAAGATCCGCCTCGGCAAGGCCGAACTGGTGGTGGCCGGTGGATTCGACGACCTGACGCTGGAAGCGATCATCGGCTTCGGTGACATGGCGGCCACGGCCGACACTTCCATGATGCGGGGCCGGGGCATTCACGACTCGAAGTTCTCCCGGCCCAACGACCGGCGCCGGCTCGGCTTCGTCGAGGCGCAGGGCGGCGGCACCATCCTGCTCGCGCGCGGCGACCTGGCCCTGAAGATGGGTCTGCCGGTGCTGGCCGTGGTGGCCTACGCGCAGTCGTTCGCCGACGGCGTGCACACCTCGATCCCGGCACCGGGACTGGGCGCGCTGGGCGCCGGTCGCGGCGGCAGGGACTCGGCGCTGGCGCGCTCGCTGGCCAAGCTCGGCGTCGGGGCCGACGACATCGCGGTGATCTCTAAGCACGACACGTCCACGCTGGCCAACGATCCCAACGAGACCGAGCTGCACGAGCGGCTGGCGGACTCGTTGGGCCGCTCCGAGGGTGCCCCGCTGTTCGTGGTGTCGCAGAAGAGCCTCACCGGCCACGCCAAGGGCGGTGCCGCGGTGTTCCAGATGATGGGCCTGTGCCAGATGCTGCGCGACGGGGTGATCCCGCCCAACCGCAGCCTGGATTGTGTCGACGACGAACTGGCCGGGTCGGCGCACTTCGTCTGGGTGCGCGAGACGCTGCGGCTGGGCGAGAAGTTCCCGCTCAAAGCGGGGATGGTGACCAGCCTCGGGTTCGGCCACGTGTCCGGACTCGTTGCGCTGGTGCACCCGCAGGCGTTCATCGCCTCGCTGGACGCCGATCAGCGCGCCGACTACCAGCGGCGTGCCGAGGCGCGGCTGCTGGCCGGTCAGCGCCGGTTGGCCTCGGCCATCGCCGGCGGCGCGCCGATGTACGAGCGGCCGTCGGGTCGTCGCTTCGACCATGACGCGCCGGAGAAGCGCCAGGAGGCGGCGATGCTGCTGAACCCCGCGTCGCGGCTGGGTGAGGGCGAGGCCTACGAGGTCTCGGCCGGATGACGTCGTCGACCGTCCGTTAGCCTGGCGTCCCATGGGAATTGTCGGTGTGGGGATCGACGTCGTCTCCATCCCTGATTTCGCCGAGCAGGTCGACCAGCCGGGAACCGTCTTCTCCGAGACGTTCACGCCGGGTGAGCGCCGCGACGCGTCGGACAAGAGCTCTTCGGCGGCTAGGCACCTGGCGGCCCGCTGGGCGGCGAAAGAGGCGGTGATCAAGGCCTGGTCGGGATCCCGCTTCGCGCAACGGCCGGTGCTACCCGAGGACATCCACCGCGATATCGAGGTGGTCACCGACATGTGGGGGCGGCCCCGGGTGCGGCTGAGTGGTGACATCGCCAAGCATCTGGCCGACGTGACGATTCACGTGTCGCTGACGCACGAGGGGGACACCGCCGCCGCGGTGGCGATCCTGGAGACGACCTGAGCGTTGCCGAGCGTCACGCCCGCGTGACTGTCGACGTTCAGCGTCACGCCAGCGTGTCCTCCGAAAGCGGGGGTGCCTCCAGCTCGGCGCAAGCCGACTAGCCTCGAGATCATGAGTGATCTTGTTGAGCGCGTCCGCGAGGTGTTGCCGTCGGTGCGTCACGACCTCGAGGACCTGGTGCGCATCGAATCGGTGTGGGCCGACCCCGGCCGGCGCGACGAGGTGCACCGCAGCGCGCGGGCAGTGGCGGATCTGTTGTCGCAGGCTGGTTTTGGCGATGTGAAGATCGTCAGCGAGGGCGGCGCGCCGGCCGTCATCGCGCGCCATCCCGCGCCTCCGGGCGCGCCGACCGTGCTGCTCTACGCCCACCATGACGTGCAGCCCGAAGGCGATGCCGGCCAGTGGGCGTCGCCACCGTTCGAGCCCACCGAACGCGGAGGACGGCTGTACGGGCGCGGCAGTGCCGACGACAAGGCCGGCATCGCAACGCATTTGGCGGCGTTCAAGGCGCACGGCGGCCGACCGCCGGTCGGTGTGACCGTCTTCGTCGAGGGTGAGGAGGAGTCCGGCTCGCCGTCGCTGGGCCGGTTGCTGGCCGCCCACCGCGATGCGCTGGCCGCCGACGTGATCGTCATCGCCGACTCGGACAACTGGAGCACCGACGTTCCGGCGCTGACAGTTTCGCTGCGGGGCCTGGTCGACTGCGTGGTCGAGGTCGCCACGCTCGACCACGGGCTGCACTCCGGCCTCTGGGGCGGGGTGGTGCCCGACGCGTTGAGCGTGCTGGTGCGATTGCTGGCGAGCCTGCACGACGACGACGGCAACGTGGCCGTCGCCGGCCTTCACGAAAGTACTGCTGCCGCTGTGGATTACCCGCCCGAGCGGGTCCGCGCCGACTCCGGGCTGCTGGACGGTGTGTCCGAGATCGGCACGGGTTCGGCGCCGCAGCGGCTATGGGCCAAGCCCGCGATCACCGTGATCGGTATCGACACCACGCCCATCGAAAAGGCGTCGAACACGCTGATCCCGCGGGCCCGCGCCAAAATCAGCATGCGTGTGGCGCCGGGCGGTGACGCCGAAGCGCACCTGGACGCGTTGACGTCGCATCTGCACAAGCATGTTCCCTGGGGCGCTCGGGTCACCGTCACCCGCGGCGACATCGGCGAGCCCTACGCGATCGACGCCAGCGGCCCGGTGTATGACGCCGCGCGGGCGGCGTTCCGGCAGGCGTGGGGGACCGAGCCCATCGATATGGGCATGGGCGGCTCGATCCCGTTCATCGCCGAGTTCGCTGAAGCGTTCCCGCAGGCCAAAATTCTGGTCACCGGCGTGGAGGACCCCGGCACCCAGGCGCACAGCATCAACGAAAGCCTGCACCTGGGCGTGCTGGAACGCGCCGCCGTCGCCGAGGCGCTGCTACTGGCCAACCTGGGCTGACCGCAGCGGAAGTTTCACGGCCAGGGGAAGCCGGGCGCCGGTGGGGGTACTTGGGCCGGATCAGCTTCTGCGAAGTGATACACCGGGCCTGACGGGCCGTTGTCAACGGTAACGGCGAACCAGTCGCACACGCTCAGTCAAATCCTGGCGGTATTGGCACCGTGTATCCCCATTTCTGGCCGGGGCAGTAATGCCAGTACGGCAGGCCTGCCCCGGCGGGTGCGGACCACGTGAGATGGTTGCGTGAATCGGTCCGCCGCCGTGCACGCGAGATCAACACCTTCTTGCGCAACTCAGCTCTGTGCTATTTGAAGCTGCGCCAGAGGACACAATCAGACGCTGACGCGATCGGTCGCTAATTGCCGCACGCGGCTGAGAAACTTGTTTTGAATTAGGAGCTGAGACGACTCGGCGCCATCATGGCGTAGGCAGCGAACGAGGGCTCGCTAATCCTCGCGGGTTTGGAGGTAGGGTGACGCTCAAATCATCCACGGCGACAGAGTATTTGGTTCTCCATAGCTCGGCGTCTACAGGGTCGTCGATGGACACCGCCTGATCGCCGAACGTTTCGTGCGCCTCGAGTGCTACTGAGAGCTTTGCGAGCATGCTGGGTAGGCCTTTTGAGTACCAAAGCCTTCTCAGGGCGACTAGATCACTGAGGTTTTTGAGGTTATAAGTGAGGCTGACTTCTTCGTCATAGGTGTCGGCATGCTGGGCTTTGACAGCGGCGAGCGTTTGCTCTAATTGGACGAGTGACCGTTGTTGATCAAGCAACTCGCGTACGAGTGTCCATACGACAACGGCCGGATCCATACGGAAGGGTCCTTGAGTCTCCATGTCAGGCATGCTCATCGCGTCGTTCCCCTTTTCGCGCGGTTTTCGCTTCATCGCACCACATGGCGCACGACGTCACTCGAAAGCGATGACCCCGCGGATATTCTTGCCGGCTCGAAGGTCTTTCATGGCCTCGTTGATGTCATCGAGCTTGTATTTCTGCGTGACCAGCTCGTCGAGCTTGATCAGGCCCGCCTCGTACATCGACAGTAGTTTGGGCATCGCCTCGCGCGGGTTCATCTCGCCGTAGAGCACACCCTTGAATGTCTTACATGAGCTGATCATGTCAGTAAGGACCATCGGCACCATTAGGTCGGTGATCTTGGGCATCGCGGTCAGCACGCATGTTCCGCCCTTGCGTAACAACATCATTCCCATCATCACCATGTCCGCGGGCACCACCCCGGGCGTGAGAACGACTCGGTCGGCCATCACGCCCCAGGTGATCTCCTTGACCAACTCCAGCGCGGCGCCGGTGTCGAGAGCGGTGTGGGTGGCGCCGAACGTCGGCGCGATCTCGCGTTTGGACTCGTTAGGGTCCACGGCGACGATGTGCTTGGCGCCCGCGACTTTCGCGCCTTGCACGGCGTTCATGCCGATTCCGCCGACACCGACCACGACGACCGTGTCACCCGGTTGGGTGCCCGCCGCGACCGAACCTGACCCGAATCCGGTTGTCACACCGCAGGAGACCAGGGATGCGGCCTCGAGCGGAATCCAATCATGCACTTTCACCAGCGAGCGTTCGGACGCCACCACGTACTCCGAGAAGGTGCCGACCTGCATCATGGCCATGAGGTCCTCGCCCCCGAGATGGCGACGTCGGGTGCCATCGGTGGTCATCGCCTTGTCGTAGATATCGGCCCCGACGTCACACAGGTACGTGTAGCCGGACGCGCACCATCGGCAGCTGCCGCAGGCGGGGAAAAACGAGATGGCCACGTGGTCACCGGGTTGCAAGGTTTTCACCCCTGGGCCGACCGCTTCCACGACACCGGAACCCTCGTGTCCGCCGAGCATGGGAAACCACTCGGGCACCGGGAGCCCCGACGCCCGCATCATCTCTTCCATCTCCTTGGTGGGCACGCTGTCGCCGGTGTAGAAGTGCTCGTCGGAGTGACAGATGCCGGCGTACGCCATCTTGACCAGGACCTCGCCGGCATGTGGCGGATCGAGTTCGACCTCGGTGACTTCCCAGTCCATACCTACACCGCGCAACACGGCCGCTTTTGATTTCATCGCGGTTCCTTCAGATGTCCCATTGTCGGAGTTGGGCCACCGCGCCGGACGGCCGAGGCGCCAAGGTTAAATAGGGAATGAAACTGCTGTTACCGCAACGGAGTACGGAATGCACGACGTCGACAAGGTGTGGGGCCTCGACAAGGCCGCCCTGCATGTAGCCATGGTCCATCCAGTAGTGGATGGCAGCCTCCAGAGCCTGGGGGTCCCAGGCCTTGTTGAACTCTGTCTGTGAGTCACCCTCACCGCCGAAGCAGTCTCCGACCGCAAGTCGGGTGAAGCCGATGTTGGGATGTTCGATGCGCCATGCCTCGACGAGCTTGTCGAGGGCGGCTTTGGACACCGCATACGCGCCAAGCAGCGGCCACGGCGCGGAATAGGAGGCGCTCAGGGACGATAGGTACACCGCGGATCCGGCCGAGGCGGCCAGGTGCGGCGCAGCGGCAGCGGTGATGAGGGACGCACCGGTCACGTTGGTAGCGAACAGCTTCCCCCACTGCTCGGCGTTGACATCGGTGAGCGGTGCGAGCACGCCGACACCCGTGGTGTACACGAGCGCGTCCAAGCCGCCGAAAGTATCGACGACTTCGGTGATCGCCCGCCCGCACGCCGCACCATCGGTGACATCGACCGCGACCGCAACCGCGCCGTTGCCCGCCTCTTTGGCAGCGTTCTCCAGGCGGTCACGACGCCGGGCGAGGAATGCGACCCGGGTGCCCTTGTCGGCCAGGCCCATACCGATGCACCGGCCCAGGCCCGCAGATGCTCCAACCACGGCAACTCGCAGCGGTGGTGTCTCAGGCATCGGCTCTCCTAGCAGAAGTCGAGAGGAACATTATCAGTTCGGTAGAGGAATCATATTCAGTTATCGAGAACAATCATTTCCGCATGTAGCGCAAGCGTTCCGCCTTCCGGGCAGAAACTATCGTCGCAGTACTTTTCGAGGCTCGAGGGCGAAGCTGAGCAGGAGCCGGTCCAGAACCTTGGCCGCCCTAACCCGGGCCTTGGCTGGGCGGTCGGCGTGCGCTACGAGGAGGGCCGCCTCCTCGACTGCCGCTACGAGTAGATGCGTCAGCTCTCCGACCGGGTGGTCGTCGATAATGCCCTCGGCGATCGCTTCGTCCACCAACTCGTTGATCAGGGCAATGCTGTTGCTCTCCTGGATGGAGCGCAGCGTCTGCCAACCCAGCACCACCGGTCCGTCGATGAGCATGACGCGCTGCACTTCGGGTTCGAGAGCGGATTCGAGGAATCCGCGCATCCCGACGGACAACTTTTCCCATGCGTCGGCGCCTTGCGGCGGTGAGGCGAGCGATCGCAGCGTCAGGTCGCGTTCGACCTCTTCGAAGACCGCGCGAAAGAGTTCGGCCTTGTCCTTGAAGTGGTGGTAAAAGGCACCGCGAGTGCCTACACCGGACCTCGTCACCAGGTCCGAAATACTTGTCTCGAAATATCCCTTCTCGACAAACAGCGCGCGACCGGCGTCGACTAACTCGCGCCGAGTCCGATCCCCCCGCGCCCGGCGCTCCCCGTCGGCGCCACCGCGCTTGGCCATTCCAGCATCGTAGCAACATTCATCTTGTATGTTGAACCGCTCAGCGCACGATGCCGATCACCGGCATCAGCCCGAGGTCGCTGTGGGACTTGAACCCCGGCGGTGCGTCACAGCTGGCGGGAATGGTGTTCACCGGCTCCATCGCCGTCCACGCGTAGCCGACGTAGCCGGGTTTGGCAGTGTCACGAGCGTTCTGGTCACCGCGCAGAACTAATTCGGTGCCCGGGTCGCCCTCGATCACGATCCTGTAGTGGTAGTAGGGCTCCCAATCGGGTTTAGGTTCGATGGCGTCGTGTTCGATGAACGAGTACAGCTCGTGCAGCGTGATGAACGGCCTGCCGTCCACCCATGCCGTCCAGAGGTGATGCTGGGCGGCGGCGGTTCCTTTCTCGATCACGCCCTTTAGACCGGGCATGTCCATATCCGCGGTGCCCTCGTACGGGATGTCGCGGGTTGCGATGCCCAGCTTGACGTCCGTAGTGAACTTCTCCACCGTTTTGCCCAGTCCTTCCACCACCATGGTCAGCGACTGTGCGAACAGCGACCAGGCGTCGGCGAAGAGATTGCCCTTGGCGAACTCGTCCGGCGTCTTCCCAAATCCCATCTCGTCCAGATACTTCAAAGTGTCTTTGTTGAAGTTGACCGCCTCGTAGATGTGGATGTGATCGGTCTTGCCGACGATCCGGGCCAAGGTGAGCACGAGCAGGTCCGCGGCGTAGCCGGGATGGATTCCGCCGCCGTGGAACGACGTCGCACCCTCGGCGCATGCGGCCTCGATCTTGTCGATGTCAGCCGCGTTGGCCTCGGTTCGGTGCCACCACGCGCCACCCGAGGCGACGACGCTCTTGCCGCCGCGCAGCAGTCGGCATATCTCGTCGAGGTCTGACCACAGCGGCGCGTAGAACACGCAGTCCGCGTCTAACGCCTCGAGCGCGTCCTTGTCGGTGGTGGCCAAAACGCCGATGGCTGGAACCCCGACGAGCTCGCCGGCGTCTTTGCCCACCTTCTCCGGGCGATTGCACAGCACCCCGACAACGTCGAAGACGGGGTTGTGCGCCATGTGGCGCAGCGCGAGCGTCCCGACATTGCCCATGCCCCACTGGATGACGCGGTACTTCCTGCCGGTGGCCGGTTCGACGGACATGGCGGCGACGTTACCAATACCCGGCAATCCGTATATGCGATTTCGTAAACGTGCATTTCCGTCGGCGGCCGGACAACCTTCGTATTGTATGTTGCCCTAATGGCAGACGTAGAGGCTCGCGCGTACGGATCGGTTGCGCCGTTGAAAGTGGGGTTGCTCAACGATTATCCGACCCAAGCCAGCACGGAGAACGACACTGTCGACACACTGCGGTTGGTCTTCGACGAGGCGGTCGCCGCGGGTCTGCTCGACCGGCCCGTAGAGCTGGTGGAACGTCATGTGATCGGTCTCCCCAACGGCACGTACCACGCCGTGGAGACCGCCTACGACGAGCTGGTCGCCGAGGGGTGTCTCGCGATCTACGGTCCGTATGTCTCCGACAACGCGGTGCCATTGGCGGCGCACGCCGAACGAGTGGCCAAGGTTCCCAACATCATCTTGTCGGGCTCCGAGGGAGCGCTCGGCGAGTGGACGTTTGCGCTCAACAACGGATCGATGCCCGAAGAGCCGGTGATGCTGGCCGCCGTGATGCTCGGGGACGGGCGATCGCGGATAGCCATCGCCTACGAAGCATCCCTGATCGGCAAGGAGTACCTGGCGTTCGCCGAAAAGGCTTATTCTGCTGCCGGATTGAAGGTCGTGACCACGGTCGCGATACCGCAGGTGGAAGCCGACAAATCCAAGGTCGTCAACGAGCTGCGGGGTGCCGAGCCAGACGCCCTGGTGCATGTCGGGTTCGGCCACGGGCTGTGGGGCTTCACCGACGCGCTGCGGGCGGTGGGATGGGATCCACCGCGGTACACCACCACCGCATTCGAGATGGCTCACATCAACGCCGAGTGGATGCGGCAGCTGTCGGGCTGGGTCGGGCTGGATAGCTACGACGAGCGCAATCTCGTTGGGCAGGCATTCCTGGATCGCTTCGAGGCCCGGTTTGGCCGCAGGCCGGCACATTCGATGCCCGGCCTGACGCACGACGTGGCGACGGTGATCGCGCGTGGGCTCGCTGCCGCGCGCCCGTTGACCGGGGGCGGTGCCAAAGAGGGCATCGAGCAGGTCAAGCTCGTCCCGTCGGCCAGTGGGGCGCCGGGGACTTTTCTGCGATTCGGCCGCTGCATCCGGCAAGGCTGGATGGGCACGGACTATTTGATCGCCCGCCGGGTGCTGCCGGACGGTTCGGCGCACGTGTTCCACGCTGCGCCAAGTGACCACATCTCACGCGCGGTCGGTCTGACTCTTACTGGTCCCCGCTAGCTGGATCGCACCGAACACCGGGGCGGTTACGACGCCCGCTGGGGCAGCCAGCACGTCGGGAATCGCGCGCACCGCCCCCATCGCGATCATGAGATGCCCCGGCTCGGCGTGCGTTCCGGTGGGCGGCTCGTCGTCCCATCCGACATCCAGCTGCAACTCAAAACTTGGCTTTCCCTTGATGACGGCCCGGATCAGCGGCGCCTTTTCGCCGGGAGTGAGGGGCTTTAGGCCCCACTGCGGGAGGTCGCGGGTGAGGACCCACTCCTCGTGGATGGCGAGCAGCGGCCGGTCAGACCAGTGACCGACCCACGAGAACCTTTGTCCGACAACAGTGCCCGCTTCGATAGTGCCGGCGCGGACCTCGAGGTCGTGGGGTAGTGTCGTGGCGTCGACCGACACGTCGACATGTGACAGCGTAATCCCAAGGACGTCGGCGGTCGCGTTGAGCGCCTGGCGATAGGCCAGGTCGAGCTTTTTGATGATCGGGGAATTGACGCTTACATCTTCGGGCGGTCTGCCCATACCCATGAGATCAACGAGCATCGGTTTGCTGTCGACCGCCGATACGTCGGTGGCCTCGAAGAGATCGATCCGGTCGATGGTCTTGGACAGCGCCGTCATCGTGGCGACCAGGCGTTCGAACATGAAGCCCGGATTCTCGCCCGCCGCATGGAAGCGGGACCCGCCCGCGCGACAGGCTGCGACAAAGGCGCGCTCGGTCTCCGCCCCGTAGGTGGGCAGGTGGTTGTACGAGGTGGTCGTGATGACATTGGTTCCCGAGGCGAGCAGCCGACAGATATCTTCGGCGTTGGTTTCGACGGCATGCGCCTTGCTGGCGGCGTGGATGACCACGTCGGCGCCCAGCGCGAAGATCTCCTCCTTATCCGAGGTGGCGAGGACTCCGGTGGTGGGTGGCAGCCCACACAAGGTTCCGGCGTCCTGCCCGGCCTTGGCGGGGTCGTACACCAGCACACCGGCCAACTGGTAATCAGGATTCTCAATCAGTTCCTGCAGCGCGGCACGGCCAACCGCGCCCGTAGCCCATTGCACGACTCGAGTTGCCAATCGAACGCTCCTGGTTGCTGTTTCGGTCCGTACGGTAACTGGCCCACTCAACCTACATCATGTAGGTTTTCAACCAGCAAGGTGTATGTTGTGCGAGCCGATGCACGAGTGAGGAGTCGTCACATGGCCGAGCCGGCGACTGTCGAGGAGCTTGAACAGAGCATTCGGGACGCACAGGACAGATTCAACGAAGGCATGGGTGCCGACGGCGACGCATCGCCATACCCGATGCTCAAGAAGCTGCGTGCACAGAGCCCGGTGCACGCCGGCTGGCCGGAGATGGGGATGGTCGGCAATTCGGGTGACGGCCCGCCGACCTTCACCGCCTACACGTTCGACACCGTCAAGGCCATCTTCACCGACAACATCACCTTCAGTACGCGCTGCTACGAAGATGTCGTCCGGCCACTCCAGGGGCCGACCATCCTGGAGATGCAGGAACCCGAACACGCGGTCTACCGCAAACTGCATGAGTTCGCCTTCGCCCGCTCTTCGATGAAGCGCTGGGACGCCGAACTCGTCGGTCCCTTGGTGGAGAGAACCATCGCAAAATTCAAGGACGCCAAGCGTGCCGACCTTGTCGATGCGGTGTTCATGCCGATCCCGGTGCGGGTGATCGCGGCACTGCTGGGACTTCCGGATGCCGATGTGCTGCAGTTCCACCGACTCGCCATCGACCTGCTGGGCTTCCGCGGGGACATGGAAGCCGCTTTGCGCGCATCGGCCGAGATGAAGGAGTACTTCGTCAAGATACTTGCCGACAAGCGAAAAGCCCCGAAGGACGACATGGTTTCGATCCTGGCCGGTGCCGAAGTCAATGGCGTGAAGATGTCCGACGAACAGATCTACGGTTTCATGCGCAACCTGCTGCCGGCCGGCGCGGAGACGACCTCGCGTTCGACGGCCAGTCTTGCCCTGGCGCTATTGACGCATCCCGACCAACTCGACGCCGTCCGCGACGATCGCAGCTTGCTGCCTCAGGCCATCGAGGAAGGGATCCGCTGGGAAACCCCGCTGCTCAACTTCATGCGCGAGGTCACCTGCAATACCGAGATCGGCGGAGTGCAGCTTCCCAAGGGCGCAACCATGATGCTCAGTTTGGGAAGCGCGAATCACGACGAGACACGTTGGGAAGAACCAGAAAAGTTCGACATCTTTCGGGAGCGTAAGCCGCACATCGGCTTTGCTCACGGCGCACATGTGTGCCTTGGTATGCACTTGGCCCGGCTTGAGACCACCAAGATTTTCAACGCGCTTTTCGACGAACTCCCCGACCTGCGGCTTGATCCCGACGCACCCCCGCCGTACATCACCGGCACGATGTTCCGTTCCCCGCCCCGCCTCGACGTCGTGTGGGATTGAAAGGGGTATGCGATGCCACGGGTGATCCAGTGGGCCACTGGCGTTACCGGGATGATTTCGCTTCGTCACGTCATCGAGCGAGCGGATCTGGAACTGGTCGGGGTGCGCGTCTATGACCCCGCGAAGGCGGGAGTGGACGCCGGCACGCTGTGTGGTTGCGGCGAGGTCGGACTTCACACCACCGCCGATCGCGACGAGATCATCAACACCGACGCCGACGTGGTGCTCTACATGGGCAAGGTCGAGACGGACACGCCGGGCTGTTTTGCCGACGTCTGCGAGTTGCTCGCGTCGGGCAAGAACGTCGTGGCCACCGGGAGCCGTTTCATCGATCCCCGTTCGCTGCATGCCTCGTTGGCAGATGACATCGAGAACGCCTGTCGCACGGGACAATCCTCGTTCCTTGGGGTCGGCCTATACCCGGGATTCTTCGGCGAATCACTTGCGCCCGTCCTGTCGCGACTCACCGCGCGTACCAGGCGGATCAGCGTGCGTGAAGTCCTGAATTACTCGACCTACGCCAGCCATGATCTGATTTTCAATGCCATGGGTTTCGGACATACGACCGACGATACGACGCCGCTGCTGACCAACACCGATTACGCGGCGAGCGCCTGGATCGGCAGTGCCACCGTGCTCGCACAGTCGCTGGGGCTCAAGATCAGGTCCGTGCAGGGTTTCCGCGAGGTCCAGACCACGCCGCGGGCGTTGACCGTGGCCGCCGGCGAGATCCCTGCGGGCACGGTTGCCGCCATGCGCTTCGGCGTCGAGATCGATTGCGGTGCAACCACCGTGGCTGTCGAGCACCTCACCCGGATGGCCGATGACCTCGCGCCGGACTGGCCGACGGAGATCGGATACGAGCTGAGCTTTGATGGCGAGCCGAACCTGAAGTGCCACCTCGTGATCGGCTCGCACGACCAGGATCACGCCAAACAAGGCTGCTTGGCCACCGCCATGCATGCGATCAACGCGATACCGACGGTGATGGCGGCCGATCCGGGCCTCTACGACGTTTCCACGATCATCCCATTTGTCGCGCACTGGACCAACCGCTAGAGCGCACCCGGACTTCGATTGCCGAAACCGGTGTAGCTGCGGACCAGCGGGAGATCGGCCATCGTCGCGAACCCTGCCGGCGCGGCGCACACGGCCGGAATGGCGTTGACGACCTGCATGGCGACGGTGATCAATCCAGCCCTGACGTGCTCCTCGATCGAAGCATCGCGCGAAAAGCTGGCCAAGGGAAAGAAGTGCGTCCGCATGGACGGATCGCCCTCGATGGTCAGCGTCCACCCGTCAAGGGGTTTGGGCCACTGTTTGGGGTACTCGCCGCCGACCGTCCACAGCGTCTCGAACTCGACCAGCGTCTCCCCGTTGCGATGGCCGACGAAGTTCCACCGCTGTCCGGCGGTAGTACCGGCTTTGACAACGTGGTCGAAGATCTGCAAGTCCTTTGTCGCGGGGACGGGTTCAAGCGTGACTGAGACATCGTCGATGTCGCCATTCAAGACGTCCGAGATGAACCACGTCTGCTCGACGAACAGTCTCGTCAGGAAGCTTAGGTACTCGTTGGCTGTCGGCGTGACCTCTACGATCGGCCGACCGAACCACATCCCGTCGAAGGTGATCGCGGTGCTCTCCCACAGCGTCCAGTCGGCGCGCTCCTGCAGCGTGATCCGATCGATGGTGCGGCTCATCCCGGACAGCGCGAGCGGCAGCACCCCGGACAGGTTGCCGGGGTTCAGGCCGCTGCCGTGGATGGTGCTGCCTCCCTTGTCGCACGCGGCCTGCAGGCGCGCGCGGTCGGCTTCCGGTATCCGTCGCGGGTGGAACAGGAACGCCGGCGTTGCCACGTTCTTTCCGCTCGCCAAGAGAGCGCACACGTCGTCAACATCGGTGAACGACGGCGCGTACAACACCAAGTCGGCGTCGAGCGCGAGGATCTGCGCGACGTCGGTGGTTGCGGTGACGCCGATCGGCTCTCTGCCGACCAGCGTTCCGATGTCCACGCCGTTCTTCTCGTCGGAATACACCCGCGCGCCCACCAATTGGAGGTCTGGCCGGTGATCGATGATGGCCCTGACCATCTCGCTGCCCACGGCGCCGGTGGCCCACTGGATGACTCGTAGTGGACGGGTGCTGGTGGTCAAGTATCGACTCCCTTCGCGTCGCATCGCGGATCTCCAATGTATCGGCAGTGCTGTGTTCTTAAGGCAAAAACTCGTTCCGGCAGCCGATAACGCCTATTCTCATCCTGTGACATACAGGGTGAAGGTTGACCCGTACTACGACCCGTTCGACTTCGAGATCGATGACGACCCGTATCCCGTGTGGAAACAGCTGCGTGACGTCGCACCGCTCTACCACAACGACAAGTACGGCTTTTACGCGTTGAGCAGACACGCAGATGTCGCGCGCGAGCTGGTGAATTGGAATGACTACCGGTCCGGTAAAGGCACGACCATCGAAATCATCCTCAGCGGGGTCGAGGTGCCACCGGGGATCATCCTGTTCGAGGACCCGCCGATTCACGATTTGCACCGGCGATTGTTGTCAGGGGTGTTCACGCCGCGGCGGATGGCGGCAATCGAACCGCTGGCCAGGGAGTTTTGCCGGCGCGCGCTGGAGCCCCTCGCGGACGCCGACACGTTCGACTTCATCGCCGACCTCGGCGCGTGGATGCCGATGCGCACGATCGGATACCTGCTGGGCATACCTGAGGACAGGCAGGTCGCGATCCGGCGGCACACCGACCGGCTCCTCGAATTGAAAGACGGCGGGCTCGCCCAGGTGGCCGATGACATGCTGACGCGTCAGGGGTCGATGCTGCAGGAGTTCATCGACTGGCGCTACGACCACCCCTCCGATGATCTGATGACCGAACTGGTCAACGCCGAGGTCGAGGAACCGGACGGTAGCCGCAGGCGGTTGACACGTGCAGAGGTGCTGACCTACACGGGCACCGTCGTGGGCGCCGGCAACGAGACCACGACGAGGTTGATCGGCTTCGCCGGGCAGCTGTTGTCCGATCACCCCGACCAGCGCCGGGAGCTCGCAGCGGATTTCAGCCTCATTGCCGGGGCGGTCGAGGAAGTGCTGCGCTACGAGGCCCCGTCACCCGTGCAGGCGCGCCATGTCGCCCGTGACGTCGAACATTATGGGCAGACGGTTCCCGAAGGGTCGGTGATGTTACTACTCAACGGATCCGCGAACCGCGATGAACGCCAGTTCGCCGACGCCGATCGATTCGACATCCACCGGCGGGCGGCACATCTGTCCTTCGGGCACGGCATCCACTTCTGCCTGGGTGCTGCGCTGGCGCGCGTTCAGGCACGCATCGCGCTTGAGGAAGTGCTCACCAGGTGGCCCGACTGGCAAGTCGACTACGACAACGCGAAGCGTGCGCACACCACCAGCGTTCGCGGCTGGGCGAACCTGCCGGTGCGGGTTTGACATGACGAACACTGTTGACAGCAGCCCCGACTCTCGCGCCACCGACGTGGCCAGGCCTCGGTTCTCGCGATGGCGGGCACGAGCTGGCTGGGGGCTGTTTATCCTCGCCTACCTGGCCTTTGCGGTCATCACCATCGCGACGATCCAAACCGGTCTGCACGGTGACCCGGCCAGGACGAATCCGCATCCGGATCCTGCGCCCTATCCGCCGTTCCTCGGCTTCGACAACTGGCCACTCGCCGTGTCCATCAGCTCGATTCCAATGGCGGTCGGCTTGATCGCCACGCTGGTATGGCTGTCCTATAGACAACGCAAGGTGCACTGGGCGGTCGTGATCGCCTTCGCCGGGTTGATCACTGGTGCGCTCGATCCGCTCGCCAACTGGGCGACCTTCGCGATCTTCGATCCGCGCATGTTGCATTTCCCGCTGACCTGGCCATATGTCAACATTTCGCCGGATCTTGAACCGGCGTTGGCGTTCCTGGGCGGTTACGCCGCCTACTATCTGCTCACCGGACTCGCGATCCTGAAACTGCACAACCGGTTCGTCGCACCGTTGATCCCGTGCACGAGTTGGCTTGCGCACCATCGGCTTGTCGCGGTTTTCCTCGGTGCGGCCACCGTGGCAATTCCGATCAACGGCCTGGTGCAGTTCACCTGGATGAGGTGCGGCATCTTTTTCTACACGGAAGCGGTCGGCCCCGTGCTGCGCGTCGGGCATGTCCATTTCCCGCTGATCATGGCGGTGTACGACTCGTTCATCTTCGCGATGGTCGCGGTGATGTGCGTTCGCGACGAGGATGACGAACTGGTGCTGATCAGTCGCATCGCGCGATGGTTGCCGCCACGCCGAGGACGTCCGAAGCTGACGTTGACCCGACAGTTGCTGATCTCGGTGACGGCGGGGCTCGTCACTTTCGCGGTGCCGCTGGCTGTGCTCGCCGGCCTGCGGGCGGCGGGCGTGTCCGAGCCCGCCTACGACCAGAACCCTTATCCGACTGTGAAGGTCTACGACCCGTACGGCCATCTGCAGAATGCGGGCAAGCCGGGGCCGTTCTACAGGTGATTCGCGCCAGGCCTAGCGCCGAACTGAAAGGGGCAGTAAACATTGGCAACTGATGCTAAGCGCCACTACCGCGTGGCCCACATCGGTACGGGATTGACCGGCCGCGAGGCGTTGCGGGCAATCATCGACGATCCCGTGCTGGAACTGGTCGGCGTCAAGGTGTCGACACCGGAGAAGGTCGGGGTGGATGGGGGCCAACTCTGCGGGGCGGCGGATGTCGGTGTAGAGGCAACCGGCGACACATCAAAGGTCTTGGCGCTGGCCCCGGACTGTGTCGCGTACTGCGCGACGGCGGTCCGGCGCGAACAGGAAGCCATCGCAGATATCGTCACCTACCTCGAGGCGGGCATCAACGTGGTGACCTTCTCGACCATCCCGTTGGTCTATCCGGCCGCGGCGCCCACCGAATGGCGCGAGGCTCTGGAAAGTGCAGCGCGGAAAGGGAATTCAACCTTCTACGCGACCGGCAGTGAGCCGGGTTTCATCAGCCTGAACATCCCCACCGCTCTACTCGCTGGGGCAGGTCGGGTCGACTCGTATCGGATGGACGAGTACGCGCTCGATCTGGACAAGGCGTATCCGATCTGGGACGTCTTGCACGAGTCGATGGGCTTCGGGAAGCCCGAAGGTCACGTGCCGGTTCGCATCGCCTCGGGAAAAGTGAACAAGGACTGGGAAACCGTCGTGCGCTACATCGCTGACATCCTCGGATTCACGCTCGACCGGATCGAACTGGATTGGGAGAGGCTGCTTGCGCCGACGGATCTCGACACCGCGCTGGGTGTCATTCCCGAGGGGACGATTTGTGCCCACCGCTGGCAACTGGCCGGCGTGGTCGGCACGCGACCGGTTGTCGCCGTGCAATACTTCGCGACAGTCAGCAGCACCCCGTGGCCGGATCGCTGGCCGAAGCCCGCACGTGAGGGCGAGGGCGGAATGGTGTTCCGTCTCCAGGGCAGCCCGAGTATGAGCGTGGAGTTGCATTTCGAGCAGTCGGCAACCGACCGGGTGAACCCAGGCGTCGCGGTCACGGCGATGGCCGCTGTCAACGCGATTCCGGACGTCGTCGACGCCGCGCCCGGCGTGATCGCTCAACCGCTCTCGGGACCTTCGATCGTGAGCCGGCAGTCGCGCACCTAGGTTCCGGTCACGCCGACGTCGACGGGAATGGCAGCAGCCGTGACGTACCGCGATTCGTCGGATGCCAGCCATGCCACTGCGCCGGCAACGTCTTCCGGCATTGTGACCGCGTTGGGAAGTAGCTGTTTGGAAAAGCCGTTGTGCAGAGCGGGGTTCGAGCTCGCCGCGTCGGCCATCGCCTCCAGCATTCGACCGGTGCCCATCGGGGTGGCAACCGATCCTGGATGAAGACTGTTTACCCGGATATTGTGCTTACCGAGTTCGGCTGCGAACGCGCGCGCGAGTCCGACGATTGCGTGCTTGCTTGCGGTGTAGGCGATCATGAATGGCTCCATCGTCAACCCCGCAGCGGAGCCGATGAGAATGATCGACCCGCCCCGGCCGCCGTTGATGATGTGCCCTGCACCCGCCATGACGGTGTTCCACGTCCCGACCAGGTTCACGTCAACGACGTCTTGGAAGTCGCGGGCCGTGACCTGATCCCATGGTGCGGGCACGCAGATGCCCGCATTGGCGACGATGACGTCGAGTCGTCCGAGCTCTGCGACAGCCTCCGTAACCGCCGTGCACATACCATCGTGGTCGCGTGTGTCGACGATTGCGGTGACGGCCCGTCGGCCGTTGGCTTTGACCAAATCCGCGGTCGCAGCCAGGTCCGCTGGCGTTGCGGCATCGTATGGGACGCATGTCGGGAGCGGGCCCGCGAGGTCGGTCAGGATCACATCGGCGCCATCGGCGCTGAGCCGCTGCGCGTGGGCGCGCCCCTGGCCGCGCGCCGCGCCCGTGATGAGGGCGACCCGGTCGGTCAACTCGGCCACACGCGTACGCTACACCAGACGAGAATAAACATTAACGTTTATCGAGAATCGATGTTGCGATCAGTGGTAGCGTCCGGTCCATGGGTGTGCTCGACGGTCAGACCGCATTCATCCTCGGCGCATCGGGGGGGATAGCCCAAGCGAGCGCAAAGCTATTGGCCCTCGATGGGGCCGCGCTGTATCTGCTGGGCAGGTCCCAGTCCCGGCTTGAAGCCGTCCAAGAGGGCATTCTCGCTGTCGCGCCCAATGCTGAAATCGTGCTACAAGAAGGCGATCCGGAAGACGAGAACACCGTCAGACAGGCTGCGCAGTCGGCGTACGACGTGAAGAAGCGGCTGAACATCGTGATCGGCACCGTGGCCAGCGGGGGTACGGGCCCACTCGTCGAACAGGATCTCGCGACCTTCACCGACTTCGTTATGGGTAACCTCCGATCGAACTTCCTCGCGATGCGCTATTCGGTACCGCTGATGATGGACGGCGGCTCGATCGTGTTCATCTCGTCGACGTCGTCCAAGATCCCGATGGAGGGGCTCGGGCACTATTCGGCGGGCAAGGCCGCGCTTGAGATGCTCATCCGAGTCGCCGCATCGGAATTCGGGTCGCGCGGTATTCGCGTCAATGCGGTGCGGCCGGGGCTGACCGAAGCTGCTACCACGCAGGGCTATATCCATCTCGAGGAGCTGACGCGCAGCTTCCTCGAACGTGTCCCGTTGGGACGGCTCGGGGTTTCGGATGACATCGCCCCGGGGGTGCGCTACTTGGCCGGACCCGAATCCAGCTGGATGACCGGGCAGAGCTTCGCCATCGACGGCGGCAACGAGGTCCGCGGAGCACCGCGCGGACCCATGTTCACCGTCTAGCCGACGTCGATGGCGTTGCGCGGCGCGGTGATCGGCAGATCCAGCGAAGTCGCGATTCCCGGGGCGGCATCGACGACGTAGGGAATGGCGTTGACGACGCGCATGGCGGTCGCCTCCATTGCGTTGTCGTTGGCCGACTCCGGCGTGTCCTCGGTGCCGAGCCTTAGGTCGCACTGCATATGAGGTTGGCCGTCGATGATGAGGCGGTATGTGCCGTTGGGTGCTGTCGCCCACTCCGGCGCCAGGTCGGGAGCCATGCGGTTGATGTGTTCGATGGTTATCACCGGCCGACCGTTGACCACGCCGGTGGTTTCAGCGCGGACGGCGCCTACCGTCCCGGCGGGAATGATCCCGCACGCTACGTGGAGATCACGCGGGGTGATCACGCGTTCGTAGGACTCGGTGACCTCGTCGAGCTCGACCCCGAGCGCCTTGGCGACCAAGCCGATGGGTGGCCCCCAGGCGAACTGCTGGGCACCCTCGAGTTCAAGCAGCGGAGTGAAGTCGAGCGGCTTGCCGAATCCCATGGCGGTGACCATCAGGTCCTGATTCGGATAAGCCGAGTAGTCGAAGATCTCCTGCGCGCGAATAGACCGGATTGTGTTCGACAACGTTGTCAGTAACACCGCGAACTGGTCACCGGCGAAGCCCGGCTCGATACCCGAGGTGTAGATGGTCACCCCGCCCGATAAGGCCGCCTCGCGCACCTGGCTGGCGAGCTCGGGAATCCATCTGTCGGGAAACATCATTCCGGGCGTGTTGGTCGTGACGACGTTGAGCCCGCCGCCGAGCAGGCGCACGTAGTCGCGCACCGCGGCCGCATCCATCTCGGCGCTGGCTGCACCGTATACGACGCAATCGGGTCTTAACGCGATGATGTCGTCGAGATTGTTGGTGGTGGTAATGCCAATCTTGCCTGATGCGACGATCTCGCCGACGTCGCGACCGGTCTTTTCCGCGCTGTGCACCCACACCCCGACCAGCTCGAGGTGCCGGCGCCGCACGATAGCGCGTATCGCCAGGCTGCTGATCCAACCGGTGGAGATGACGGCAACGCGTAAAGGCTTGGTGGTCATGGCCATTGCTCCTACTCGCATTCGATCACAGATCGGGAATGGGCAGTTCCGAGTTCGGACCCTGCAGGCCCCCGCCGACGAACACCGAGTTGGTGGCGTAACAGTCGCGTGTCGACAGATACAGCGTCAGTCGGCCGAGGTCGGCGACATCGCCGATGCGGTGCAGGGGAGTGAGCTGCTTCAACTTCTCCTCGGACCCCGGGAGCAGGTCGAAACTCGATTGCAGCCCTGTCGTCATGAACGCACCCAGGGCGATGGCGTTAACCCGGATCTTGGGCGCGAGTTCCTGTGCCATCGCTCTGGTGAGTGCCTCGAGGCCGCCTTTGGCTACGCAGTAGGGCAATAGTCCGCGAATGCCGAACCGCCCTGCCCCCGAGGAGATGTTGACGATGGAACCCCGGCCCAGTGCAAGCATGTGCGGGACGACGAGTTGGCTCATGATGAACGCCGACGTGACGCAGTAGTCGAAGGTGTTGCGAAGGTCGTCATCGCCAAGGCTGAGGAACGGGCCGTAGGTCGCGAAGCCGACATTGTTCACCAGGATGTCGATTCGGCCGAACTCGTCGATAGCGGTTTGCACCGCGCGCTCGCTGTCCGCGCGGACCAGTGCGTCCGCCGTCACCGCGAGTCCGTTGCCGCCCGCGGCCTTGATGTCCTTGATCGTCGACTCGATTTCGGACGACGTACGTGCCGTCCCGACCACCGTCGCGCCCGCCTCGGCGAGCACTTTGGCAATCCCTTCACCGACGCCACGCCCGGCGCCGGTCACGATCGCCACCTGCCCGTCTAATTCGAACTGTTCCAGCGCCACATTGGGAACCTACCGGAGCGGGAATTATAATTCCCGAAAAATGAGAATTTGGCTTTCGAAAACGGCTTAGAGTACCGGCATGACTCAGCCAACCGCGCTGCTGCACCACGTGGTGTTTGCAATCGGGCTCGAACGTCTCGACCAGGCTACCGATTACCTGACCGCTATCGGGTTCTGCTTCCACGCGTTCGACCACGAGGAGCTGCGTCTTGCCATCAGGCTCGATTGGGATCGCGGGTTCGAACTGATATCACCCCTGGCCGACGCGCCGACCGACGCGGGTAGCGCGGCCGACTTCCTCGCCCGTAACGGTGACGGACTGTTCTCCGTGGTCGTGCGAACCGCCGACTGCGATGCGGCCGAGCACAGCGCGAGGCGGTACGGTGCCACCGCCGATTTTCGCCAGCATGTCGAGGGCGACGGCTTCGAGGTCACCGAAGTGAAATTTCAACCGCTGTTCGGAATCCCTTTGACGCTGCTGGAGACCAACCTGCCGGACGGCCCTTCGACCTGACTGCCGAGTGGCCACTTAACGCTCAACGGTCAACTGAGAAGCGCTTACCGAGAGTCAGATGAAGTCTGATCCGCCGTCGACGTTGACGGTGGCCCCCGTTACGTAGCCATTCCGCCGCGAGGCCAGATACGCAGTGACTGAAGCAACTTCTTCGGGCAAGCCAGCGCGCCCGATGTCACTTGGATGACCGTAGGTCCTTTCGACCCACGTCATGACATGCTTTGGATCTGAGGAGTCCAGACCTTCTGCGGCGAGCGCATCGCGCAGGATCTCGGTGAAACTGGCGGTCACGATAGTGCCGGGGCACACACAGTTGACCAGTATGCCCTCGGCGCCAAGGCTTTTAGATAGGTTCTTGGTGAAGCTCGACAGCGCCGATTTGGTGGCCGTGTAGGCGACCAGGCGAGCGCTCTGGCGCTGAATCGAGTGCGCCGAGAGCGTGACGATGCGGGCCCAATCGGCCGACCGCAACATCGGCAGTGCGGCCCGCACCGAGCGCACCGCGGAGAGCGTACCGAGATCGAATGCAGCGTGCCAGTCGTCGTCGTCGAGATCTTCGAACGCACCCGCATTCGGGCCGACGGTGTGCACCAACACATTCAGGCAGTCCCAGGCAAGGCTGATCGAATTGAATGCCGCTGTGATCGACTCGGCATCCGACACGTCGACGCTGATCGTCAGAACTTCGGGAGCACCGGCACGGCGAATTTTCCTTGCGGCCGAGTCCAACGCAGCCGGGCCGCGTGCCATGATCGCCACCGAAGCGCCTTCTGCCCCGAGACTCTCGGCGATCGCCAGCCCCATGCCCTTGCTGCCCCCGGTGACCACCGCCGTTGCCCCGTTGAAGCCCAGGTCCATTCGTGCTCCTTTCCATCAGCTGTCGGTCAGAGCCGGCTGGCGCTTGATGATTCGGGGGGCGAGGTGCACTATCTCGCTGATCACCGTGGGGTAGGCGCGTGAAATGGCGATGAGGGAAAGCATGGCGTTGGCCACGTCTTCGACCGTGGACATCTCGTCGGGAATCTGCCCTTCGTGCGCCCAGGCCCGGTATAAGTGGGCCAGCAGGTCGCGATCGGCTCCGCGGAGGATCTCGGTGTCACAAGTGGGGCCGACACTGACCCGGATCACGGCGAGATCGGGATGCTCGGCTCGCCACGACCGCAGGATCTCGTCGAGCGCCGCCTTGCTCGCGTGGTAGGCAGCCACACCTGCGCGAGGCCGCCCGACGTCGTGGCTCGACGCGACGATGACCACGGCGTCGTCGGCCAAATGCGGAAGTACCGCGCGCAGTACGTGGGAGGCGCCGACGGCATTGACGGCGTACGCATGCAGCCAAGTCTCCACCTCAGTCTCTTCGATCAGGGCGAACGGCACCACGGCGCTGGTGAAAACGACCGCATCGAGCTTGCCGAATTTGGCCACAACGTCACCGACGACGGATTCGATGGCGCGGGGGTTGGACACGTCGAGCTCGTGCGCCGATCCGTGCAGTTGGCCGGCCAGTTCCGCGAGGCGGTCCAGCCGCCGCGCGGCGAGCGCCACGCTGGCGCCCCGGGAATGGGCGGCAACGGCCAATGCCTGTCCGATGCCCGAGGATGCCCCGATGACCAGCATCCGTGCCCCTGCAATGCTGGAGTTCCGGTCGCTCATGAATCGCTCCCTTGGTGGCCGTGGTCGAGGCAATTCTCGCATGTGAGAATGCGGATTCTCCTACAGGGGCGGTTGGAACCAATTGACGCTCAGCTGCGCACCAGTAATCCGCTGAGCTGCTGCGCCAGCTCCACCTTCTTGATCTTTCCGGTCGCGGTGAACGGAAGATTCTGCTTTGACGTAACCCAGATCAACTTCGGCACCTTGTATGCCGAGAGTCGGCCTCTCAGTTGCATCCGCAATGACTCGCCGTCTAGCGTCGAATCACCCCGCGGCACCACCGCCGCCGCGACCACGGTTCCGTCCTCGGGGCTCTCGACGCCGACCACATACGCTTCGAGCACGCCCTCGCAGTCGGCAAGTGCCAGTTCCACTTCGCTCGGTGTGACGTTGGTTCCGCCACCCGTCTTGATCAGATCGCCCAACCGGCCGGTGAATTTGATCCAGCCGTCGTCATACTCGACTCCGCAATCACCGGTCCGGTAGTACCCGTTCGCGGTGAACACGTCCTCGCGCTCACGCTTGTAGAGGCGCTGCATCAACGAGTAACCGCGAACCCAGATCTCACCACTCGTCCCGATCGGGACCGGTACACCGGTCTCGGGATCGACGAGGATGTGGCTGAGACCCTCGATCGAGAAGCCTCCGGTCTCGGCGCGATCGGGAGGCTGCGGCGGATACGGATCGACTCCGAGGTGATTTCCGCACAGTTCGGTCATGCCAAGGGCACTCGGTCCCTTCGGTCGCCGATCCGGCGGCACCATCGCGGGCAGGCTGGTCCGCTGCACCGAACTCAGGTCGCGCCGGGCGAAATCGGGGTGCTCGGACAACGACTTGCCCTGCTGTGGCCAACCCAGCACGGTGGTCGCGCGGTACCGCTCCATCAATGCCAACGCCTCGGCTGCATCGAACGCCGGCTGAGTGACAAGCGTGGCGCCATGATGAATCACGGCCAGCAATCCGGTGATCAACCCTCCCACCCAGAAGAACGGCATCGCGGTGAACAAGACGGTGTCGGCGATGACGCCGTATTGGGCGGTCAGGTTATAACTGTGGCGAACCAACGTGCCCTGGGTGTGCACAGGGGCCTTGGGGTCACCGGTGCTGCCCGAGGTGTAAATGATCATCGCCTCGTCGGCGGGGGTTACGCAGGACTCGACATCGAGAAGGAAATCGGCATCGATGCCCGCCGGTAGTTCCTTGTCTTCGAATGCCGTCGCCCAGGACCGATCACACGGTCCCCACACCCCGATCGTGCGCAGAAAAGGTATCTTGCGCAGGAGGATGCGGCCCGGTTCACGCTGTTGCGCGAGACCCGGTAACGCCTCCTCGAGCCGCTCGACGAAATCGTGGTTGCGAAAGGCCGACCATGCCAAGACCGCTTTCAGGTCGGCGTGACGGGCCGTCCAGGCCAATTCGGACGCCTTGTAGAACGTGTTGAGTGGAACAGCGACGGCACCGATCCGGGTGGCCGCGAACCAGGCGAGCGCCCATTCCACGCTGTTGGGCATCAGAATCCCGACGTGGTCGCCCTTTCCGATGCCCTCGGCGAGCAGCGTCATCGCCAATCGCGACGATCGCATGTCGAGATCGGCGTACGTCAGCACCTGCCCGTCGGCGATGAGGAACGGCTTGTCGCCGAGACTCGCCGCGCACGATCTCACCAGTCGCGGGATCGTGGGGATGATGGTCGGGAAGGGCATGGTGGTCGGGATCCTCGTGGGATGTTCATTGGGCCTCAACAGGATAGTTCCCTTTTCGTCAAACGAGAACACCGGTTCTCGGGAATGCCATTGTCGAACTACACTGCAAACCATGGCGCCGGACCGTCTGGATCGGATCGAGTCCAGTTTGGCGATCAGTCAGCTGCCGAGCCGCTATGCCATGGCGCTGGACGCCCGCGACGTGGACGCGTTGGTGGCGCTTTTCGTCGACGATGTCGACGCGGGCACGCAGGGTCGCGGCCGGAATGCGTTGCAGCGCTGGTATGACCGGGTTCTGCGGCGGTTTTACCGCAGCATCCACCTGATCTGCGGGCACGAGTTCGACTTCATCGACGCTGATCATGCGACGGGATCGGTGTACTGTCGCGCGGAGCACGAGGACGGCGACGGGTGGTACGTGATCACGATGCGCTACGACGACGTGTACGAACGACGTGACGGTCGGTGGTACTTCGTCAAGAGGCGTGAGCATCCGTGGTACTCCGTGGACGTGACCGAACGGCCCGGGCCGGAGTTCATCCGGTGGCCGACGGACGTACCGCTTCGCGCGGCCATGCCGCAGCGGATGCCGAGTTGGCGAGCGTTCTGGGAGCACGGAGATCCCGAGCAACCCGGGCGGCTCTCGCGCCGGCCGTAGCCCGTTTACAATGCAAAGCGAAAGTGACATTCTCATTTACGTAAATGACAGTTATCTCAAGGTGGGAGGGCGTCATTTCCGACGACGACAAGGTGCTCCGCGGAGTTCGTGTGCTGGAGGTCGCCGCGTGGACGTTCGTGCCCTCGGCCGGCGCGGTACTCGCAGAATGGGGCGCAGAAGTCATAAAGGTCGAGCCGCGTGACGGCGGTGATCCGCAGCGCGGCCTGGTCACGATGGGGATCGTCGACGCGGGCGGCGGCTCGATCAACTACATGATCGAAATCCCGAACCGGGGAAAGAAATCCATCGGGGTGGATCTGAGCACGCCGGGCGGCCAGGAAGTGGTGCGCGAACTGGCCAGAACCAGCGATGTGTTCTTGACCAGTTACCTGCCGGAGCGTCGCAAGAAGCTCGGCATCGACGTCGAGGACATCAGAGCGGCCAACCCGAGCATCGTTTATGTGCGGGGATCGGGACACGGGCCGAAGGGGCCAGATGCCGACAAGCCTGGCTATGACGGTGTGTCCTACTGGGCGCGGGGGGGCATCGCCACTGTTCTCACCGAGGATGCCGATGAGTTGGTGCGCTCGCGACCTGCGTTCGGCGACCTGCTCGGAGGGATGACGATCGCGGGAGGGATCGCCGCAGCGCTCTACAAAAAGGCAACGACCGGGAAAGGCTCGGTGGTCGACGTTTCCCTTCTCGGGTTGGCCGCATGGAACCTCAGCCCCGACGTCGCGGTGAGCCAAATACATGGTGGTAGCGCCATTCCCAAATACGGGCACGCCGATTCACCCAACCCGCTGGTGGCGACCTACCGGACGAAAGACGGTCGTTACGTGCAGCTGATGATGCTGCAGCTCGACAAGTTCTACGCCGAGGCGATGCGGGTTATCGGCCTTCCCGAGTTGGTGGACGATCCGCGATTCGCCGATCCCGCATCGCGGTTCGAGAACCGAGTCAGTCTGGTCGCGCTGCTCGACGAGGCGTTTGCCAAGCGCACGCTGGCCGAATGGCGCGAGGCTCTGGCGGTGCTCTCGGGGGCCTGGGGAATCGTGCAGACGCCGGCCGAGCTTTGTCAGGATCCCGCCGTCGTCGCGAACGGCTACGTCGCACACACCCGAACAGTCAACGGCGTGCCATTCTCACTGCCCGTCAACCCCGTTCAATTCGACGAACAGGCGGTCATCCCGCCAGGCGCACCCGAGCACGGCCAGCACACCGAGGAAGTGCTGATGGATGCCGGCATCGACTGGGACATGATCACGAAGTACAAGGAATCCGGGGCGATCGTGTGAGCTCAGCGATCTCCGTCGAATTCGACCCGTTCTCAACCGAATTCTTCAACGGGGCTTATGACACCTATCGACGGCTTCGCGACGAGGCGCCCATCTACTACAGCGCGAAGTGGGATTTCTGGGCGCTCACCCGGTACGAGGATGTAGCACCCGCGACGAAAGACCACGAAACGTTTTCATCGGCCAAGGGTGCGACACTGGACATGGTCAAGGCCCATGACGACGCCATCCCGGTGCCCAAGGTGATCATCTCCATGGACCCACCCGAGCACCAGAAGATGCGCAGGCTGGTCAGCAATGTGTTCACTCCGCGGGCGATTTCCGCGTTGGAAGACATGGTGCGCGACAAGGTTTATGAGCGCGTCGAGGCGTTGAATCCCGCCGCCTTCGACGTCGTCGCCGACTTCTCGGCCCTGTTCCCCAACGAGGTCATCACGGCGATGCTCGGCGTGCCGAAGCAGGACCGCGATCAGATCCGCGTCTGGCTGGATTTGCTTCTAGAGCGCCATCCCGGCGAGATCGCCACCACCAAGCGGGGATACCAGGCGTCGGTGAACACGGGCCTGTATTACTACGACCTGGTGCAGCAGCGTCGGGCCCACCCCGAAGACGATATGATCAGCCGTTTGATCGAGACGGAGATCGAACGTGACGGCATGGTGGAGAAGCTGACCGACGTCGACATCACCGGCTTCGCAACCATGCTCGGCGGGGCGGGCGCCGAAACGGTTACCAAACTGGTAGGCAACGCGATGGTCGCTTTCGCAGACTTTCCCGACCAGTGGCGCAAGCTTCGCGACGACCGAAGCAAGATCCCCGCCGCGGTGGAGGAGCTGCTGCGCTACGAGGCTCCCTCGCAATATCAGGTTCGGACCGCCACGCGCGACGTGACGTATTACGGGACAACGATCCCGGCCGGCGGTGCGGTCATACTAGTCACGGGTTCGGCGACACGTGACGAGCGAATGTTCGATGATCCCGACCGGTTGGACATCGATCGAGAGCGCAAGATGGGCTTCAACCTCGCGTTCGGCTACGGCATACACAGTTGCCTCGGTGCGGCACTGGCCCGCATGGAGAGCCGCATCGCACTTGACGCGCTGTTGGACCTGCTTCCCGAGTACGAAGTCGACCGCGAGGGGCTGCAGCGGGTGGCAATGGCGAATGTCTGTGGCTGGTCAAATGTTCCGGTGCGCAGGGTTGGCTAGGGCCAGACGTTTAGCGCCGTCGCCCGTGGCCGTCGACGAACCCATTGACGACATAGGTCCTCACGAATTCGGCGACCGCGTCGTCGTCACGCATGTCGATCGTTGGCGACGGAGTCGTGAACAGCGAGAACAGGATCCGTGCGAACCATTCGGTCGCAGTGGGGATGTCGAGATCACTTCGGACCTCGCCGGTGAGCCTGGCGGCGGATACGTAGGGCGCCAGGAATTCCGTGCATTCCTTCAGAAGCATGGCCGCGTTCTTCGTCATCATCAGGCTGACTTCCGCCTCGTCGAAGTACGCCTCCGGCTCGACGACCCTGCGTGCCTGGGTGACGAACACGGCGGCCTCCACGAGCCGACCCTCCAGGGTGCTACCGCCGCGACGGTCGATCGCCTTGGCCATGTTGCGGTAGAACCGCTGCGAAGCCGCCTCGGCGCAGGCCTCGACGATTGTCTCCTTGTCCCGGAAGTATTCGTAGAAAGTGCTGCGGGACACATCGGCGGCCCGCGCGATATCGACGATGGTCGTCTTCGCCAGGCTCTGGGTCCGAAAGCACGCGAAGGCCGCCGCGATGATGGCAGCGCGGGTGTCGGTCGCGGTTGCCTGCGTCATGGAGGCCCCTTTCAAGCTGCCTCTGAGAGTAGCGGTGCTGCGGCTCACCTGTCGGGCGCGAGAATCAGTCCGCTGGTCGGGACGCCGGTGCCCGAGGTGACCAGCACGTGTTCGACGTGATCGACCTGGTTGTGGGACGTGCCGCGTACCTGTCGCACTCCCTCCGTGATCCCGTTCATCCCGTGGATGTAGGCCTCGCCCAGCAGGCCGCCGTTGGTGTTGATCGGCATCCGCCCGCCCAGTGACAGCTCGTCGATCGATACGAAATCTTTGGCCTCGCCCCGCCCGCAAAATCCGAGTTCCTCGAGTTGGGTGAACACAAACGGAGTGAAGTGGTCGTAGAGGAACGCCGTCGATATGTCATTCGGTTTCAGTCCGGAGTCACGCCAGAGCTTGTTGCCGACCACCCCCATTTCGGGTAGCCCGGTAATCTCTTCGCGGTAGTAACTCGTCATCACCTCGCCGTCGTAGGCCGCGCCTTGGGCGGCCGCGGTGATGACGGCGGGCGGCTTGGGCAGATCCCGCGCCCGCTCGACGCTGGTCACCACCATCGCGACGCCGCCGTCACTTTCCTGGCAGCAATCCAGCAGGCGCAGCACCGGTTCGATGATCCAGCGTGACTCCTGGTGCTGCTCAAGGGATATCGGCTTGCCATAAAACCAGGCATCCGGATTCTTGGCGGCGTGTTTGCGATCGATGACGGAGATTTTGCCGAAATCGGCGTTGGTGACCCCGTAGGTCGACATGTACCGCTGAGCGTGCAAGGCGACCCATGCGGCCGGCGTCATGAACGCGAATGGCGCGTAGGGAGCCATCCACAACGGGGTCACACCGGGTTGGCGTCCAGCGCCGCCGAACCGGAAGCCGGAGCGCTCGTTGAACGCTCGGTAGCACACCACCGCCTCGGCTGCGCCGGTCGCGACGGCCATGGCAGCTTGCATCACGGTGCCCGCCGCCGCTCCGCCGCCGTGCGGCACCCTGGTGAAGAACGTGAGGTTCTCGATGCCGACGTTGCGGGCGACTTCGATCTCCTCGTTCTCGTCGACGGTGAACGTCACCATGCCGTCGATATCGCGGGGCCGCAGGCCGGCATCGTCGATCGCCGCCTTGACTGCCTCGCAGGCGAGCTGCATTTCGGTGCGACCGGACGCCTTGGAGAACTCGGTCTGGCCGATACCGGCGAGGGCCGTTTTCCCGCCGATGCCGCCGCTCATACATCGACCCCGTCGAGCAGGCTCAGCTTCGCCGTGCCGGAGACATGAGTACCGAGGCTGTTGGTGCCCGTGAAGGTGACCTCGACCAAGCCCTCGCCGTTGGCCGGCGACTTGTCGGTGACGCTGCCTTCGAAGTGCAGCGGATCGTTCGGGTAGGCGGGCACACCGAGGCGAATGGACAGCCTTTTGACCATCGCCTCCGGTCCGGCCCAGTCGTGCAAAAACTTCACGCATAGCCCGTTGGTGGTCAGGATGTTGAGGAAGATGTCCTTGGAGCCTTGGGAATTGGCGAAGTCGCGATCGTGGTGCACCGGCATGTAGTCACGCGAGGCGATGGCGCCGGCGACGATCAGCGTGGTGGTCACGGGCACGTCCATCGGTGTGACCTCGTCACCGACATTGATGGTGTTCCACGCCAGAGTCGTGGTGCGCCTGATGGTGGAGGTCATTTGCCGCTTCCTTCCGGGTATGCGTTGCCGAGTCGGGCCAGTTGCTGCGAGGCCGAGCCGAGTGCGAGTTCGTTCTGTTTGGCCCAAAGGAAATAACGGAATAACGGGTAGGTGACGTCGATTCCCATGCCGCCGTGCACCTGCTGGGCCGAGGCGGCGACCCGGGCGCCTGCCTCGGCGGCCCAGAACTTGGCGATGGCGGCCTCCCGATTGGCCGGTCGTCCTTGGGCGATCAACCATGCCGCGTGCCATGTGGTCCACCGGATGGCTTCGACGTCAATGAAAGCGTCGGCGAGGCGCTGCTGGACGGCCTGGAAGGATCCAATCGGGCGGCCGAACTGTTCACGCTCGCTGGTGTACGCGGCCGCCAGTTTCAAAGCCCTTTCCACAACACCGATTTGGATCGCGCACAGGCCGACGAGGGCCCGGGTGTAGAGCGAGTCGACGATGTCCCCGTCGTCATGCTCGGTGAGCCGTTGGCCGGTCGCGCCGGTCAAACCGACATCGGCGTGGGGTTCACCGTTGGTGGTGGGGACCGGCGTGATTCTCACGCTATCGGTTCCGGTGTCGACGATGAATAGCGCCGGACCGTCCTCGGTCTGGGCCGACACAATTACGGCCGATGCAAGTTGCGCCGCGGGCACCAGCTCCTTCTCACCGTCGAGCCGCCACGTGTCGCCGTCGAGTCGTGCGGTGGTGCGCGGTGCGGTCGGAGAGGAGTTGCCCGGCTCGACGAGCGCCGCGGTGAGGATCGTGCTGCCGTCGACCACGCCGGGTAGATATCTTTGCTGCAGAACGGAATCACCGTGTCGCGCAATGGTGTCCGCGCCCAGAACGAGTGTGGCGTAGACAGGTACGGGCGCGACACTGAATCCGACCTCGCTGAGCAGCACGCCCAATTCCAGGAATCCGCCGCAGCTCCCGCCCGCGGATTCGGGTAGTGCGATGCCGAGTAGGTCGGCGGCCGCGAGTTCGTTCCACAGTCCCGCGTCGTAGCGCACGTCGCCGGACTCCAGTTCGGTCAGATGCTCGGGCGTGGCGCGGTGCTCGAACAGCTGACGCGCCACTTTACCGACGGTCTCTTGTTCCTCGGTGAAAGTGAAATCCATTAGTCCAACCGCCTTCGGTCAGCCGGCCGGCCGGAATTGGTGCAGCACCAACTCGTCGCCGCTCGGCAAGGCTTCGAATGTCTCGTAAAAGACCTCGACGGGCATCCCGACCTCGATGGCGGCGGGTTCGATGCCGCAGAGGTTCGACACGACGCGTACGCCCTCGTCGAGCTCGATGAGCGCCACAACGTACGGGTACTGCAGGAACGGCAGTGGCGGATAGTGCGGCATCACGAAGCTGTACACCGTGCCGCGACCCGACGCCACGACGTAGTTCCATTTCAATGACTGGCACTTGCCGCACATCGGCCGTGGCGGAACACGTAACGTCTGGCAGTTTGCGCAGCGCTGGATGCGAAGTTCGTTGTCTTTCAAGCCCGACCAGAAGAATTCGGTGTCCGGGCTGATGGAGGGGGCGAGTCTGCTGGCCATCAGCTTCCCGTCTTGAATCGCAGGGTGCGGAACCACTGACGTCCGATGATGTCGCCGTCTTGATCGCGGTAGGTGGTCACCCAGGTGACGAAGAAGCCGTTGCCCATCGCGGTCTTCTTTTCGTCAGAGATCGAGTCAAAGACCGTCTCGGCGGTGATCTGGTCTCCGACCCGGGGATAGCGTTCGATCTCGAACTCGGAGTTCGTCGCGATGATGCCGGTGTAGCCGGCGTCGGACAGGAACTGCAGCGGGTTGCTCTTGATCTCGATCGGCACACCGCCGCGCTCGAGAATCCCCGCCAGTTTCGGCGGTGGCATCGTCCAGCTCTGCAGCATCACCGGCGACGAGACCAATCCGCCGTATCGAGAGTTCTGCGCGAACTCCTCATCGAGGTACGCCGGGTTCATGTCGTCCAACGCGTGCGCCCAGTGCCGGATCATTGCGGTGTTCACCGGATCTGGCGCGTGAGCGGGTCTGCCGACCCCGTCGGTGGGTGTGCCGATCAACGCGTCGAGGTGCTGGCGCAGTTCGTCTTTGGTCAATTCGGTCATAGGTGTCGACACTCCTTTCAGGAGGCTCGCATGTCGCGGGGTGCGCGCGGCATCCCGAGGCCGGCCATGGCGATGATGTCGCGCTGCAGTTCGTTGGCGCCGCCGCCGAATGTGTTGATGACGGCGAATCGGTAGGCACTCTCCAGCTCGCCCTCGAGGGGAGCCGACGCCTCCTTGCGCAGGCCCGCCTGGCCCACAACGTCGAGCAGCTCGCGGGCCACCTGCTGGGTGAGCTCGGTACCGAAAACCTTTGCGGCCGAGGCCTCGCCCATGCCGAGCGCACCGGAGCTCATGTTGGTGTTCACCTGTAAGTTGAGCAGCCGGTAGGCCGCGACCTGTGCCTCCACTCGCGCCAATGCCTGTTGCACCCACGGCTGGTCGATGACGAACCCGTCGTCGAGCTCAGTCGTCTTGGCCCACTCCAGCGTCTTGGCGAACAGTGGCTCCAGCGCACCGAGATTGCCCAGTGCCGCACGCTCGAGATTCAGCTGATTGGTGACCAGCTTCCAGCCCTGGTTCTCGCCGAGGACGATGGCGCTCTCGGGTACGCGCACATCGTCGTAGAAGGTGTAGTAGGTCGAGACGCCAGGCATAGTGCGCAGTGGTTTCCAGGAGAAGCCCGGGGAGTCGGTGGGCACGATGAATACCGTGATGCCCTTGTGCTTCTTGGCTTCTGGATCGGTGCGGGCGGCCAGCCAGATGTAGTCGGCGAATTCCGCGCCGCTGGTGAACATCTTGGAGCCGTTGATCACGAACTCGTCGCCGTCACGCACGGCGCTGGTCCGCAATGAGGCCAGATCACTACCGGCGCCGGGCTCGGAGTAGCCGATCGCGAAGTCGACCTCGCCCCGCAGGATTGCGGGCAGGAACTTTTGCTTCTGCTCTGGGGTCCCGTACTGAATGAGCGTGGGGCCGACCGTGTTGAGGGTGACAAACGGCAGAGGTGCATGCACCCGCCGCGCCTCCTCGCCGAAGATGTACTGCTCGAGCGCAGTCAGTCCGCTGCCGCCGTACTCGACCGGCCATGCGACGCCGAGCAACCCGGCCTCGCCGAGCGCGCGGCGCGCCTCGGTGACTGCGGCGCCGCCCTCCATCTGTCCGGTGACTGCGGCGCGTCTCTCGGGGGTCATCACGGCTTCGAGGCGCTGGCGGTAGTTCTTTCGGAGCTGCTCCTGTTCGGGGGTGTAGTCGAAATCCATCAGACGCCCGCTCCCATCCGTACCGGCATGCGCTTGACGCCCGGCACCATCGTGGCGCGCAGCCGCGTCACATCGCCGGTCAGTTCGATGCTCGGATAGGCGCCCAGCAACACCTCGAACATCACCCTCGCCTCCAGCCGTGCCAGTTGCGCGCCGAGACACGCGTGTTCGCCGGCGCCGAATGCTATGTGGGGATTGGGGTTCCGGGTGATATCGAATTCCTCGCTGGTTGGGCCGAAGATCTCCTCGTCGCGGTTAGCCGCCCCGTAGAGCATGACCACCGTTTCACCCGCCTTGATCCGTTGGCCACGGATCTCGACGTCCTCGGTGGCTTCGCGTGCCATGTGGGTCACCGGGCTGGTGAACCGCAGCATCTCTTCGACTGCCAGCGGCAGAAGCTCGGGCTTCGAGCGAAGCAGCGCGAACTGATCGGGATGGTCCACCAGCGCCAGTGTGCCCAGCGCGATGAGGTTGCGTGTCGTCTCGTTGCCCGCCACCAGCAGCAGAAAGGAGAAGTTGAGTAGGTCCGCATCGGTGAGGCGCTCGCCGTCCACCTCGGCCGCTGCCAAAATGGACAGCAGGTCGTCCTGCCCGGTGACCTTGCCAGAGCGCCGCGCGTCGATCAGTTTGGTGAAGTACTCGTACAACTCGCCGAGTGCCACCAGGTTGTCCATCTCGATATCGGGATCGGCGGTACCCACCGCCGCGTCCGACCATGTGCGGAACCGCTCCCAGTCCTCGGGCGGTGCGCCGAGCATCTCCGCAATCATCCGGGTCGGCAGCGGCGCGGCAATCTGCTCGGCGAACTCATAGTCCTGTGATGGGTCGACATCGTCGAGAATGCCCTTGACGATCTCACGCACCTTGGGTTCCAGCAAACTGACTTGCCGCCGGGTGAAACCAGAGTTGATCAGCTTGCGCAGCTGCCGGTGCCGTGGCGGATCGGTGAAGATCAGGTTCCCCTCCTGCACCGGGCTGGGCATCGCGGGATCCGGGATCGAGATGCCCTTCGTCGACGTGAACGTCATCGGGTGGCCGGAGACGTGGCGGATGTCCTCGTACTTCGTCAGGGCCCAGAACTTGGTGACGTCGTTCCAGACCACCGGTGTGCTATTGCGCAGTTCGCGATAGCCCGGGTACGGATCGCCGGCGTAGTAGTCCGGAGAGTGCAGTGGCAACGTGGACGTCGGTCTGGAGGTGGAGTCAGTGGGCACTGCTGGCCTTCCTCGACACACGGGGGTCGGACAGTTAATTCGGATATGTCCGGTAATGCTGTGTCTACAGCACAGGCGTCGCCGATGTCAATCGCCATTCGCCCCGCTAAACGCCGAGAACATTGACGCCCGTGCATCATCAGGTGTACATAATTGAGGAATTGTCGGACACCTCGCATCGAGATCGGGCGACACCGTACAGTTCGGCGACCAACCGGGAAGGTCCAGTGATGTGATGGCCGAATCGAGCCTGGTGGACAGGTACGGCGTCTATATCGATGGCGGTTGGGTCGAACCAGACACCGGACGATATGACGTCGTCAACCCGGCGACAGAGTTGGTGATTGCCTCGGCGCCGGATGCCGGGGTCGCGCAGGTCGAGCAGGCCATCGGTGCGGCGCGCACCGCCTTCGATTCCGGGCCGTGGGCCGTGGCGGATCCAGCCGAGCGGTCTCGCTGCCTCCAACAGCTCAGCGACGCGCTGCTCGCCCGAGGCGACGAGATCTACGCGCTGGCGCAGGCTGAGTGGGGCTGCACAGCAAACGAGCGCTTGATCCATGTGGAGGGCCCCGCGTTCATGGTCGGCCATGCCGCAGAACTCGCGCTCGAGCCGGCTGAGGCCCCGATGGACGCGTGGGGCGCGGCGGGCACCACCCTGTTGCGTTACGAGCCGCTCGGGGTGGTCGCGGCGATGACGCCGTGGAACTTCCCGCACACGCTGAACGTGATGAAGCTGGGAGCCGCGCTGGCCGCGGGCAACACGCTTGTCCTCAAGCCCTCGCCGTTGACACCGCTGGCCGGTCTCGCACTGGCGCGGCTGATCGACGAGGAGACCGACATTCCACCTGGCGTCGTCAACGTCGTCACTCCGAGCAGTGTGGAGGCCAGCAGGATCTTGACCGTCGATCCCCGCGTCGACATGGTCACCTTCACCGGAAGTTCGGCCGTCGGTCGCGACGTGATGGCCGGTGCCGCAACCTCAATGAAACGGATCCTGCTCGAGTGCGGCGGCAAGTCGGCGAGCATCCTGCTGGACGATGTCGATCTGACTGACGAATTGTTCGAGCGGCTGCTCTTCGAAGGGTGCACGATGCACGCAGGTCAGGCGTGCATCTTGAACAGTCGTCTGGTGGTCCCCGACAAGCTGCACGACGATGTCGTCGACCGGCTGGCCGAGCTGGCTCGCAACGTCACGGTGGGAGACCCGACCGACGAGGCCACCGGCATGGGTCCGCTGATCAGTCGCCAACACCTGGACAGGGTCGAGGGTTTCGTCAGGCGCGCGGAAAGCGACGGGGCCAAGATTGTCGCCGGCGGCAGGCGGCCGGCCGGACTCGACCGCGGTTTCTATTTCGAGCCCACGGTTTTGACGGATGCCACCGCGGAGTCGTTTATCGCGCAGGAGGAGGTGTTCGGGCCGGTATTGACGGTGCTGCGATACCGCGACGACGACGAAGCGGTCGGCATCGCAAACGATTCGGCCTACGGGCTCGGTGGCGCGGTCTGGGGCACCGACATCGAGCGCGCGGTCGGACTTGCGCGACGGATCAGGACCGGTCAGGTCTCGATCAACGGCACGATACCCGGCGACGCGCCCTTCGGCGGGTTCAAGCAGAGCGGAATCGGGCGCGAAGGCGGCGTCATGGGGCTGCGGGCATACATGGAACCCAAGGCGATCGGAGTGCCTGCGTGACGGGGTCCCTGTCCGGGCTGCGGGTGGTCGAGGTCGGAACCGATATTTCGGCGCCGTATTGCACGAAATTGCTCGTCGATCTGGGCGCCGACGTATACAAGGTTGAGTCGCCGACGGGGGATCCGCTGCGAAGGTGGGGGCCGTCGGGCGGATTGTTTGAGTATTTGAACGCTGGAAAGCACGGGCTGACTATCGATCTCGAGGCGCATCCCGATGCGCTCGCTGAGTTTATTGCTCACGCAGACGTGGTCGTCGAGGATCTGCCGGCCGGATCGGCCGACAGGTTCAACTGGGGACTCGACCGTGACGCTCTCCAACGTCTCAATCCGAATCTCGTGGTCGTCCGGATCTCCGACTACGGCCAGGAGGGCCCGCGCCGGAATCGCCAATCGACATCGCTGACCCTGCAGGCCGCGTCGGGCTGGGTCAACATTCGCCAACTCGGCCGGACGCCGGTACAGGCCGGCGTCCGCATCCCCGAGTACATCGCGGGCAGCTACGCCGCGCTCGCGGCGCTGACGGCCCTGCGGGTTGCCGATGCCGGTCTTGCGCGGGTGATCGAGGTCGATGTCTCGGCGTTCGAGTCGCTCTTGTCCACCTTGGCGTATCCGATGCTGATGGCCGAACGCTTGAAAAGCCTTGGTCTTCCGCCGAATTCAAAGGCGGGTCCGATGCTCGGCATAGTGCGTGGCGCCGACGGCTGGATCGGGATCAACTGCTTGACGGGACAGCACTGGCTGGACGTCTGCGCGATGGTAGGACTGCCGGAGTTCGGAGATCACCAAATAGCCATCATGCTGGGCGGTCCCGAACGCGAGGAGTTCTTCGCGAAGGCGCAGCCGTGGCTCGATTCGATGACCGTGGCCGACCTGGTCGAGTTGAGCCAGGCAATGCGAATCCCCGCCGCGCCGGTCAACGACGGAGCATCCATCCTGGACTGTCCCCAGTACCGCGAGCGCGGCTTCTTCATCGAAAGCGAATCGGAAGGCCAACGCTTCCTGCGACCGGGCGCACCGTTCCGCTTGGTCCGCACGCCGGTTGAGCCACCGAAACCAGCCCCGCGGCTCGGAGACGTAGCTGCGGCTCCATCGCAGGACCAACGGACGGCGCCCCCCGTGTCTGAAGTTGACGATGCGACAATGCCATTCGCAGGTCTCAAGGTTTTCGACCTGAGCACATTCTGGTCCGGCGCCTACCTCACCTGCTATCTGGGCGCATTCGGCGCTGATGTGGTGAAGGTCGAGTCGATCCAGCGCCCGGATGGTCACCGATATTCGGGCTCGCTGCTGCGCAGCACCGATGACTGGTACGAGATAGGGCCGATGTGGCAGGGCACCAACCTCAACAAGCGAGATATCACCTTGAATCTCAGTACCGAAGCCGGCCGCGAATTGGCCCTGAAGCTCGCCGCCGAAGCGGACGTCGTGGTGGAGAACTTCTCGCCGCGCGTGGTCGAGCAGTTCGGCCTGGATTATGCCTCGCTGGCGAAGGTGAATCCGGATGTCGTCATGGTCCGCATGCCGGGCCTCGGGCTCGAAGGCCCATGGCGCGATTACGTCGGGTGGGCACTGAACTTTGAGCAGATATCGGGAATGTCGGCGGCCACCGGTTACCCCGACGGCCCACCGTGCAACCTGCAAGGGCCTGCCGATCCGATCGTGGGTGTACACGCCACCGTCGCCCTGCTGGCCGCGCTCGAGCACAAACGCAGAACCGGTGAAGGCCAACTGATCGAGGTCGCGCAGATCGAGGTCGGCGCGGCGGTGACCGCCGAGCCGGTCATCGAATACTCACTGACCCACCAGTTGCGCCAACGAGAAGGGAATCGACACCGCTGCTACGCACAAGGCGTCTATCCGGCCAGTGGCGATGACGAGTGGGTCGCCGTTTCGGTGCGTGATGATGCCGACTGGGCCGCCGTCGTCGACGCCATCGGTCGTCCTGAACTGAACGAGGATCCGCGGTTCGCCTCACCGGAGGCACGGCTGCACAACCACGACGCGTTCGACGAAGTGCTCGCCCGGTGGACTGCGCGCCGAACATCAGACGAGGCCGCCGACTGTCTGCGACGGGGCGGAGTACCCGCGGAGCGGATACTCACCGCGGACCGCATGTACGACATCGACCAGCTCGAGGTGCGCGGCTTTTACGAGGAGCTCGAGCATCCACTCTCTGGCCGACATCGGTTCCCGGGCTGGCCGTTTCGGATCACGCCGGGACCGCTGCGTCATCACCGTGCACCGTCGCCGACGCTCGGTCAGCACAACGACGAGGTGCTGGGCGCTCTCGGTCTGTCAGATGACGAGCTGACGAAACTGCGCGACGATCAGATTATCGGCGAGCGGCTGCTCAACGCGTAGGTTCAGGCATCGACCATGGCCGCGATGGTGTCGACCACACATGCCGGTCGGTCGGACCCCTCAACCTCGACGGTGACTCGCACGGTGGCCCGCCCACCCTTGTCGTTGCGTTCCACCTTGATCAGTTCGGCACCGGCGCGGATGCGCGAGTCGACGGGCACCGGGGCGGGGAAGCGAAGCTTGTCAGAACCGTAGTTGACTTGCATCGACAGTCCCGTCACCCGGTAAATCTGTTGCACCAGTATGGGAACCAGCGACAGTGTGAGATATCCGTGCGCGATCGTCCTACCGTATGGGCCGTTGGCCGCCCGCTCCGCGTCGACATGAATCCATTGGTGGTCACCGGTCGCCTCGGCGAACAGATCGATTTCCTTCTGTGTGACCTCGTGCCACCCGCTGTAGCCGAGGTGTTCGCCGACGTGCGACTCGAAGCCGGAGATGCCCTCGTAGACCGTGGGCATGGCCTGCGTCATGCTGGGACCTTGAGTCCCAACTGCTCAATAGCGTTGCCGCCCATGATCTTCGCCTTCGCGGCTTCGGAGATGCCGTCGAGCCGGTCGACAAAGCTCAACGGGTCGCCGATGCCCTCGGGGTGGGGAAAGTCGGAGCCGAACATCACGTGATCCTCACCCATGATGTCGACAATCCCCTTGACGTCGTCCTCGAGGAACGGGTGGATGTAGATGTTGCGTTTGAACACCTCGACAGGGTGCTCGTCGAACTCCTTGGGCATGATCTTGCACGCGGTGTTGAGCTGTTCGAGAAGATTGCGTACCCACCCGCTGCCGTTCTCGACGCAAAATATCTTCAAGTCGGGGAAGCGGGACAGTGCACCGTGGCAGATCATCGCAGCCAGGGTGTCCTCGATGGCGCGGTGGCCCATCACCACCTCGCGCAGTGCGCTGGGCTTGAACGAGAGGTACTCGTCGCCGCCCTCCCATTCCATCAGGTGCTTCTGGTATCCGCTATCCGACGCATGCATGGTCACCGGAATACCGGCCTTGACGACTTCTTCCCAGAACGGGTCGAACTCGGGCAGACCCATAGACCGCGAGCCGCCGAAGCGGCTGGGCACCGGAGCGGGGCGAACCAAGAACGTCTTCATGCCCCGCTCGAGGCACCAGTGCAGCTCCTTGATGGCCTCGGCGACCAGGGGCAGGCAGACGACGGGCGTCGCGAAGATGCGGTTGTGATAGTTGAACGTCCAGTGTTCGTGCATCCACTCGTTGAGGGCATGGATGATGGCGTGGGTTAGTACGACGTCGTCGGTGGTGCGCTCCTCGATGAGGCTGGCGAGGGTGGGGTACATGACGCATTGATCAATGCCGAGCTCATCCATCAGCTCCAACCTGGGAGCCGGGGACTGGTAAGCGGGGATGACATTCATTGCCTCACCGATGAACTCGCGGAAGTTGAGCCCTTCTGGATTGTTGCCCAGGAAGTAATCCTCGGCGCTGCCCGGCCTCGCCACCCGCTCGAACGTCGGGTTGGGGATCATGTGGCTGATGTGGTCCTTGACGACAAGCTTGGGCCGGCCGTTGACCTCGACGTAGCCGACCTTGCCTTTGTGTTCCTTGGGCAGGTACTTGGTGAGCGCGTCCGTCGTCTCGTACATGTGGTTGTCGATGTCGAAGACCGGATACGGCAAGGACCGGGTAGACATGTGACGGATCCCTCCAGAGCAGCGAATATGGCCGTTTACGCTTTGTGGAAACGACGTTATCACCAACGCCCCGCAACATCTATGCGGGGTCATGTCCTACAGAGATCGTTCCACGCGTTCACGACTGCTTCGGTAGTGGTCACGGTGGCCAGGAGGGCCAACGTGTTGTCGATGATCGATTCCGCGTAGTCGCGCGGGTAACCGCTCACCGCATCACGCGGAAGCACGAACTGATAGCTGCGATTGACCGCGTCCATCACGAAGTTCTGAATCGCGATGTTGACCGAAACGCCTACGCCCACGATCGTCTGGATACCGAGGTTGCGCAACACCGAGTCGAGGTCGGTGCCGGTCATCGGTCCGACACCGTGCGTGCGGGTAAGGACCAGATCGCTTGGTTCCGGACCCAACTCAGGCAGCACCGAGGCGCCGGGGCTACCCGGAGTCAAATCGGCGGCGAATGACTTGCCCGCCATGAACAGCCTGGCGTTGGTATTGGACCCGCGATTGTCCGGGCGCTTTTGCATGACGCAGTGCACGACCGAAACGCCGGTCGCGCGTGCCGCCTTGAGGAGCGCGGCGATGTTCGGGATCGCCTCCCGGCTGGCTTCCTCCGCCAGCATCGGCAGGCCGGCCTGAGGACCGATCACTCCGCCTTGGCATTCCTGGGTGACCAGGGCGGTCGTTGCGGGTGTCAACAGATCGAGCAGGCTGGGTTGCGGCATAAGAATAGACGTTATCGTGTGTGAGAACGTAATTTCCAGTCATCGCCCGCAGGGAGGTACATGGACGCCTGGGAGCTCGATATCCGCGAGTCGGTGCGCCAGACGCTCGCCGACTACACCGCCGCCACCGACCGGTTCGATCTGCGCGGTCTCGCCGTCTGCTTCACGCCGGACGGCGTCCTCGAGTTCACCGGCGGAGCGCAACCGCTCACCGGTCCTAGGGCGATCGAGGCGGGGCTCGGCGCCGCCATGTCCAAGGATCCCGACCCGGCGAGACGGGCGCCAACTCATGTGCGCCATCATGTTTCGAGCATTCGGTTTGGTCGCGTCGCCACGGACCGTGTCGAGGTCAGTAGCTATTTCGCCGTCCACACCGACATCGGCCTCGACCATTGGGGACGCTATCGCGACGTCCTCGTCCCGCTGGACGGGCGGTGGTTGTTCGCGCATCGTCGTATCAGCGTCGACGCCTTTGCTGCCGACAGCCTCATGAGATGAACTTCTCGGCGAAAGCGTGCGCGTGGTCAATGAACTCGGCCCGGGTGGCTCCCTGGGGCGCGATGGTCAGCCACGTCACGCCCATCGCTTCCAGCTTCGCGATCGTGGCGTGCCGTTCGTCGGTCGATATGCCGTCGTCGAGCAGGTTGCCTGCCGAGAAACAGATGTCCAGCGGCTCCGTGCGGCCGATCTCGGCCGCGTACTTCTTGGCCCACCCGATGGCCGCCGCGAGTTCCTCCAGCGTCGAGATTTCCGCGGTCCGCGACGCGGCGGCGTAGCCGAACGTGTTGAACGGCGCCCACCCCTGTGCGCGGGTAACCGCACGGCGGACGGCGGGCCTGCTGTTGCCGCCGACCCAAATCGGTGGTGGGGCCGCCGGTACTGGATGGAGTCGCACACCTCGAGCTGCGAACGAGCTGCCCTCGTACGCGACATCGTCGCCGGTGAGCACCTTGCCAAGCACGTCGAGCGCCTCGTCGAGCAAAGCCCCGCGGTTGTCGAAATCGATTCCTAGCGCCCTGAATTCGGGTTTGAGGTAACCCGCGGCGGTACCCAGGATCAGCCGACCGCCGGAGAGGACGTCCAGGCTCTGTATCGACTTCGCGCCCAGAAAGGGATTGCGGTAGGCCGCGATGTAGACGTTGGTGAGCAGCTTCACCTTCGTGGTGGCGGCCGCCGCGAACGACAGCGCGACGAACGGGTCCAGAGCGTGGTGTCCGCCGTGGTCGAGCCATTTCGCGTCGGGGGCGGGGTGATCGGTGACGTGCACGGCGGCGAAGCCGCTCGCCTCGCCGACCCGGGCGATTTCGGATATCGCGTCGGCGGTGACGAATTCAGTTACGGCGTCTACCCGCTGGGCGGGCAGTTCGAGGGAGTACGAGATGGTCACGTTCGTCCTTTCATGGTGCGGCTAAGGCTGCCAAGCGTTGGGCATGGTGGTCGGGGCTGCCGAAGATCAGCTCGGTGGCCTTGGCGCGCCGAACGTAGAGGTGTGCGTCGTGTTCCCAGGTAAACCCGATTCCGCCGTGGATTCGCATGTTGTCCAAGGCGACTTGCAGAAAGGCCTCCGAGCAGGCCATCTTCGCCACCGACGCGGCAATCGGCAGGTCGCTGCCGTCGGCGGATTCCGCAGCGTGGACGGCGGCGGAGCGAGCGCCCTCGACGAGCACCAGCATGTCCGCGCACCGGTGCTTGACGGCCTGAAAGCTGCCGATGGCGCGCCCGAACTGAACTCGCTCCTTGGCGTAGCCCACGCCCATATCGAGGCAGCGTTGGGCGCCGCCAACCTGCTCGGCGGCCAGCGCGGCGATCGCGAGGTCGCACGTGCGGGCCAGGCCCGCGGCAGCGTCCCCATCGGTTCCGATCAATCGTGCGGGGACGTCGTGGAACCGTAGGCGTGCGACCTTGCGCGTGCGGTCGAGCGTGGCGAGCGGTTCACGCGTCAGCCCGTCGGCGTCCGCCGCGATCGCGAACAGTGATGTGCCTGCGCTCGTATTCGCCGCGGCGAGAATGACATCGGCGGTATGGCCGTCGAGGACGAGATCCGCATCGCCATGAATCCGATGACCGGTGCCACCGGCGCGTGCAGTCAGTGTGACGGCTTGCGGCTCCCACGCATCGAGGCCGCCGTTGAGGATCGCCGTCGCGGTCATGGATCCGTCGACGAAACGCGGTAGGTAGTCGCCCATCGCGACGGTATCGCCGCTACAGAGGATCGCTTGCGTGGCGAGTGCGACGGTGGAGAAGAACGGCGCACACAACAGGGCGGCGCCCATCTCCTCGAACACGACCGCGAGTTCGGCCAAGGTGGCACCCGCACCGCCGAACTCCTCGGGAACGGCGATGCCGTGCAGCCCCAGTTCGCCGGCCATCTGATGCCACACCGATTCGTCATATCCCTCCGCGGTGGACATGAGGTCGCGTACCCGGCCGGACGGCGAGGCGGCCTCCAGGAACTCCCGCACCGCCTGTCGGAGTTCGTCGGCGTCACTCATCCTGATTCCTTCGGTGTGGGTCTGCCCGGCCCGACCCGGGATAGGCATTGCCGGGAAAGGATAGTATCTTTTCTGAAATAGGAGAATCACCATTCTCGCATGAAGGAGCCGCGCGGTGACGACGAAACTCGACTACGGGATCATCGACTGCGACACGCATTGCTACGAGACGCGTGACGCGTTTACTCGATACCTGCCCAAGGAGTTCCAGAATCGCGCGATCACCACCGTTCGGGGAGCCGACGGGGTCGAGGTAATCCTCGCCGGCCATCGTGTCGCAACCTTCAACAGCGAAGGGGGGCTGGGGCTGGACGTCGCATACCGCCCCGGATCGCTGAAAGAGATGCTCAGGCAGATGGGATCAGGCAACCCAGAGGAGTCCTACGAGCCCCAACCCATGCAGCCCGAGTACATCGAGCGGTCAGCACGGCTCGCGGTGATGGGGAAGCAGAACGTCGAGCGGATGGTCATCTACCCGAGCGGCATGGCCCTGGCTGCCGAGCACTACGTCGACGACACCGCGGCGCTATACGCAAATCTCCGGTCCTTCAATCGATGGTTCGACGAGGAATGGGGGTTCAACTACCAGGACCGCATATACGCGACCGGGCTGCTTTCACTTCGCGACCTCGACTCGGCCATCCGCGAAACCGACGCCTTGATCGCGCAGGGCGCGAAGTTTGTCATGTTGCCGACGGGACCGGCATACGGCAGATCTCCCGGCGATCCCCACTTTGATCCGATTTACGCCCGGCTTCAGGAAGCCGGCTGCGTCCTCGTGTTCCACATCATGCCCTTCTGGTACTTCGATGCGATCTCGCCTGCCTGGGGGCACTGCGCAGATCCTGCCTCGTGGCACATGTCGGCATGGCAGTGGATGAACGTCTACGGCCAACGCCCGATCGAGGACACCCTCTCAGCGCTGATCTTCGACAACCTGTTTGGCCGCTTTCCCGGCTTGAACGTGCTTGTCGCCGAACACGGTGCAGAGTGGGTGCCCTTCTTCACCAAACACATGGACAAGAGCCGCGGCATGGGCCGAAATGGTCCATGGATCGGCGGGAAACTGACGGAAAAGCCGTCTGCCATCTTCCGCCAGCACGTCCGGGTGGTGCCGTATCCCGAGGACGATACGCCCGCGATCGTCGCCAGCTTGGGCTACGACGACTGTCTGGTGATGGGCTCCGATTACCCGCATGCGGAAGGACTGGCCGAGCCTGCTGACTTCGTCAAGTTGCTCGACCCGCTCGACGATGCCACCAAGAAACGGATCATGCGTGACAACGCTGAGCATCTCATCGGGCGGAGCTAGACGCTCTATGGCAGATGATGACATCGATCTCGATCTGCTGCGCGCAGCGGCGCGCGATTTCCTGACCGGGCCCCGCGCCCAAGACTCGGTCAAAGAACTCGCGGCCATGGACTGGACGGGGCTGCTCGTCGAGGAGAATCTCGGCGGCAGCGGTTGGCGTCCTGTGGAGACGACGGTCATCGCCGAGGAACTCGGCCGCGCGCACAACTCGTCGACCTGGTTTGGGTGCGTGCTATCTGCTGCCGCGTTGGCTTCGGCACCCGGCGAGGTGCGCGACCGATGGTTGCCCGCGATGCTCGACGGAACCGCGACGGCGGGCTGCGCGCAGTATGCCGACACGGTTCGGGTTGCGCGCGGAGATGCGATTGACATCCTGGTCACCCTGGGGCACAACGGAATCCATCTGTTCGAGTTAGCCGAAACCATCCCGCGAAGCCGTGATGACGAGCTGCTGGATCTCGACCGCGCAGCATGGCGCGTCGAGGCCGGTGAGGCGGACAGCGTGTTGATCGGCGGCCCGCAACGGGCGGCTCAGCTGCTGGCGGTGGCCAGGGTCCTGCTCGGCGCGGATTCGCTGGGAGCCTTTTCGAGCACGTTCGAGCGGTTGGTCGGCTACCTGAAGGAGCGCATCGCGTTCGGTGCGCCGATCGCGAGTTTTCAAGCGGTGCAACACCGACTGGTGGATCTGTTGGTGTTCGAGGCGAAGGCACGCGCGATCGTCATGAAGGCGTGCCGCGCCCTCGAGGCCGACGAAAACTTGGACGTCGCAATCACATTATCCGCCGCGGCGCACGCGTTCGTCGCCGCCAAGGTAACCGCTGCCGTGGACGAGTGTATGCAACTGTCGGGCGGCATCGGATTCACCTTGGAGTACCCGTTGCATCACGAGCTGCGTCGGGTATTCACCAACGGCTATCTGCTCGGCACGGCTCGCTCCAGCCGTGCGCTTTTTGCGCAAAGGTCGGGCTGGTGAGCGTCGCACCCGCCCGCCCCAGCGAAGCGGAGCTGACCGAGTACCGGCATCGGGTCAGGGCGCACATCGCCGAGCACGCACCTCCATTCGACGCCAGAGAGGGACGTCGGGCGCCGGAAAACGCCGAGCAGGAAGCGCAGTTGCGCAAGTGGTTCGCGACGTTGTTCGATGCGGGTTTCATCGGGGCGGACTGGCCGGTCGAGCACGGCGGACGTGCGGATCACCACCCCCTGCACGACCGCATTCTCAGCGAAGAGCTCCTGCGTGCCCGTGCCCCGCGCCCCGTCGACCAGGTCAACCTTGCGGCCCACGTGCTCCTGCACTTCGGGTCGGACGAGCAGAAGGCCGCACTGCTGCCGCCGATCCGGCGCAGCGAGCACGTGTGGTGTCAGTTGCTCAGCGAACCCGATGCCGGCAGCGATATCGCCGCCGTCCGCAGCAGGGCTGTCGAGCAACCGGACGGAACATGGGTGCTCGACGGTCAGAAAACCTGGATCACCGACGGCCACTGGGCCGACATGGGGCTCGCGCTCATCCGCACCGACCCGGCTTCACTGCGCCACCAAGGCCTTTCGGTGTTCGCGGTGCCCATGTCGACGCCAGGCGTCGAGGTTCGTCCGATCCGGACGATCAACGAGGCGATCGAGGTGAACGAGGTTTTTCTCGATGGCGTAACGCTGCCGGCGGGAAGCCTGATCGGCGAGCCCGGCCAGGGATGGCCGATCATCATGGCGGGCTTGGACTTCGAACGGTTCGGCATCGGCGGAAACGTCATCCTGCTCGAGCTGCTGATCGACGATCTGGTGATGGTGGCGCGCAACGCCACCCTCGACGGCATCCCGGCGCTTGAACGCGATGACATCCGGCAGACAGTGGGCGAGTTGGCCGTCGAAGCCGAAGTGGCGAAGGCCTTCATCGACGATCACGTCGAACGTCTGATCATCGGCGCGGATCAACCGGGTGACGGCTCGATAGCCAAACTCAGCTTCTCCGAGACCTACCACCGGGTTTCGGCCTATGGCACCGAACTCGCCGCGATGGTATGCACCGTAGCGGCCGATCCGAGTGTCGAGCAGGCCAAACAGCGTCTCCGAGAATGCTGGCTATGGTCACGTGCCTATACGATCTCCGGCGGAAGCTCGGAGATGATGCGTAACATCCTCGCCAAACGTCGGCTGTTGTTGCCGAGCAAGTGATGTCCGAAACCTACTGGAGCCTGGTCGAAGCGGCGGCCGAGACAAATCCCGACCGCGTCGTCCTCGTCGACGACTTCGGCCGCAGTCTGACGAATTCGCAGCTGCGGGATTCGGCGGCAAGCGTCGCAGCGGCATTGGCAGAACGCGGGGTTGGTGTCGGTTCGGTAGTTTCCTGGCAGCTGCCCACCACTCTGGAGACGATGGTTGTCATGGCGGCACTGACCCGACTCGGCGCCGTGCAGAACCCGATCCTGCCCATCTGGCGCGAGAGCGAAGTCCGTTTCGTCACTGAACAACTCGCGACCGAAGTGTTCATCGTCCCGGGCCATTGGCGGGGTTTCGACCACACCGCACTTGCGTCGAAGCTGGCAAAGGAGCGGCCGATGTCGATGGTCGTCATAGATCATGACGCGCCGATAACGGAAGGGCTTCGCCTGCCGGTCGGCGATCCGATCCGTCTCCCCGCGCCGCCGAGGTCCGGCGAAGATCCACGCTGGGTTTACTACTCCTCGGGCACCACTGCGGCGCCAAAGGGCGTGCGGCATTGCGATCGCTCGGTTATCGCCGGGTCGGCCGGAGTAGTGGGAATGTTTGGCGCGTCAAACACCGACGTCAATCCGATTACGTTTCCGGTTTCGCATATAGGCGGTGCCGCGATGTTGGCGGCGAGCCTGTTCACCGGGATGCGGCTGGTGTTGTTCGACACCTTCGATCCCGTGCTCACCCCAAAGGCGGTCGCGGCGCATCGGCCGACGATGCTCGGGTCGGCTACCCCCTTCTTCGTCGCCTACATGGCAGCACAGCGGGAGCACGGCACCGATCCGCTGTTCCCCGATCTGCGGGGCTGTGTCGGCGGTGGAGCGCCGATCACCGCCGAGCTGGGACGACAAGTGCGCGAGACGTTTTCGGTCGCCGGAGTGGCCAATGCGTGGGGGCTCACCGAGTTTCCGGTCGTGACCTCACCACCGCCGGACGGAGAGCCGGACGTGCTTGACCACACCGTGGGCCGCCCGGTGCCGGGGGTAGGCATCCGTGTCGTCGACGAGTCCGAACGGGAGGTCGGTCCTGGCGAAGTCGGCGAGCTCCGGCTCAAGGGGCCGCAGTGCTTCCTTGGCTACGTTGACGAGACGCTCAACTGCGATGCGTTCGACGCCGACGGCTGGTTTCGCAGCGGCGACCGAGGTCGTATCGATGCCGAAGGAAACGTCGTCATCACCGGACGGATCAAGGATGCGATCATCCGCAATGCGGAAACAATCTCGGCGCTGGAGATCGAGGGTGTTCTGGCCACCCACCCCGCCGTCGCCGACGTCGCGGTCATCGGCGTGCCGGATCTTCGTACGGGTGAACGTGTTTGCGCAGTCGTTGTCGCTGCACCCGGACGAGATGTCACGCTTGCCGAGCTCGCGGAACACTGCGCGACGCAAAATCTGAGCCGACACAAATCACCGGAGCGGCTCGAGGTCGTGGAGGCGCTTCCGCGAAATCTCACCGGCAAGGTGTTGAAGAATGAACTTCGCAGCCGGTTCGGCGAAACGTAGAGGGTTTGGAACTGCTGGTGGGAATGTTCACGCTTCGCTTCGATATGAGAGCACCGCAGATCGGTGCGCCCGCGAGCGAACTCTACGCAGCGGCCGCCGACATGGCCGCATGGGCCGAGTCCCGCGGATGCGTGGCCGTCGTGTTGTGCGAACACCATTGCGCCGCCGACGGTTACTTGCCGTCGCCGCTGCTGCTCGGCTCGGCGATCGCGGCGCGGACCAAGCGGCTGATGCTGAACTTGGTCGTCATTCTTCCGTTCTACGATGTGGCCCGGCTGGCCGAGGACATATCGGTGCTGGACCACATCAGCGCTGGCCGGGCCAGTTATGTGTTCGGGATTGGCTATCGCCGAGAGGAATTCGACCACTTCGGGCTCTCGTTGTCCGAGCGTGGACGACTGGCTGAGGAGAAGCTCGGCATTCTGCGCCGGTTGCTCACCGGCGAGGAGGTCGTTCATGGGGGCCGGCGGATGAAGGTGACGCCACTGCCGCACACTGCGGGTGGGCCGATGTTGATGTGGGGTGGGGCGAGCCTGGCCGCCGCGCGGCGCGCTGGCCGAAACGGCCTTGGTCTGCTGGCCAACGGCGGGGTCCCGGGCATGCGGGAGGCCTATGAACAGGCGTGTCGGCAGAATGATCACCAACCGGGTTTCGTGCTGATTCCCGAGCGCGACGCGGCCACCAATTGCTTCGTGGCAGAGGATGTCGACGCGGCGTGGGACGAGATCGGCAAGTACCTGCTGCACGATGCGATGGCATACGGCGAGTGGAATCCCGACAACGCCGTGTCGGCCAACATCACGCACGCGAAGACCGTCGACGAGCTGCGGCGTCAGGCCACGACGCACGTGATTCTGTCGGTGGAGGAGGCGGCCGAGCGTGTCGCCAGCGGGGAAGTCATGAACCTCTCACCACTGTGCGGCGGCATGCCAACCGAGATTGCGTGGCCCTACTTGAAGCGCTTCGCCGATCTCGGACAGCTGGCAACCTAGATCCCGATGAGCTCCTTGAGATTTCCCCCCATGACGCGCGCGGTGATGTCGGCTGGAAGGTTTGCGAGTTCGCCTACGAATTTCGCCGGTTCGGCGAGCCCCTCCGGGTGCGGGTAGTCCGATCCGAACATTACGCGGTCCGTGCCGAGAATGTCGATGAGGTGCGACATGTCCTCCTCGTGAAACGGGTTGACCCACACGTGCCTGCGGAAGACATCACAAGGATGCTCGCTGAAGTCATACGGCCTCTTTCGGTAGACGCGGTCGAACACGTCCAACAGGCGGTGCGCCCACGAGCCGCCGTTCTCGACCACGCCAACGCGCACCCCGGGAAAGCGTTCGAACACCCCGTGCGCGACGAAGGCTGCGAGGGTATCGAAGATGTTTCGGCTCTCCTCGTAAATGAAACCCCGCAGCTTGCTTAGCGCGAAACCGTTGAACTCGGTTGCGTCCTCCCAATCGTCGACGTAGCGCTCATATCCGGAGTCCGAATTGTGCATTTGGACCGAGATGCCCGACGACTCGACCAGCCGCCAGAACTCGTCGAATTCGGGCAGCGCTGCAGAACGGGAGGTGCCGTCCTCGCGCGGGACCGGTGCCGGCCTAATCAGCACCGTCCTGGCTCCGTTTTCCAGGCACCAGTCAAGTTCCTGGACGCCCAACGCGGGGTCGTTGAGCGAGATCGCGGGGACGGGGAAGATCCGGTTCCGATAGTTGAACGTCCAGTCTTCGAGTAGCCACCGGTTGAACGCATGCGTGACGGCGTGGGTGAGTTCGGTGTCGGATTTGGTCCGTTCCTCGAGCATGCCGGCCGTCGTCGGAAACATCACGGCGCCGTCGACGCCTTGGCGTTCCATCAATGCCAGGCGCAGGTCGGGACGCCGAAATTCGTCGGGGCACCGGATTGGCTCGGCAAGTTCGCGCAGCGTCTTGCCTTCCGGATTTACGCCCCGGAAGTAGTCGGCCCAAGCGCCCGGCGTCGGAATAACTTCATAAGTCGGGTTGGGTATGGTCTCGGTGATGACGCCGAGGATCTGCAGCTTCTTGCGCCCGTTCACGTCGACGAACTTCAGCGCCTCGGAGTATTTCTCCGGCAGGTAGCGGGTGTAGGCATCGATGGTCTCGTACATGTGGTTGTCGGCATCCCAGACCTCGAACGCTTTTCCATCAGTCACCAGCGCCTCCAACATGTGTGAGAATGTTGATTCTCAATATAGCAAACTGCAATATCCGGCCCCATCGGCCCTAGAGATTCATAAAATGACCACCGTCTACACCCAGGGTCTGCCCGGTGATGTAGCGCGCATCGGGACCGATCAGAAATGCGACGGCCGACCCGATGTCTTGCTCTGGGTCGCCGATGCGTCCCAGGGGAATCCTGCGAGCCAACCTCTCCTCCATCGCGGGTTCCGCCTCGATCGCGGCGGTCATGGCAGGCGAATACGCAAGCGGTGACACCACGTTCACCGTGATGCCGTGCGGAGCCCATTCGCGGGCCAAGCTCTTGGCGAAGCCGCGCAGCGCGCCCTTCATCGTCGCGTACAAGGGCAGTGTCGCGCTGCCCTCCATCCCAGCCGGCGACGTCATGACCACGAACGTGCCGCCGCGTTGCTTGAGCGCCCAAAACGCGGCGGCGGCACAGTGTTGGGCACCGCCGAGGGAGACGGAGAAGTGATCCTCCCAGAGCGCGCGATCCACATCCGCCAGTTGGTGCGGCTTGCTCGAGGAATTGCTCGTGGCGTTGTGCACAATGGCGTCGAGCCCGCCGGTGAGCCCGACCGCGAGGGAAACCGCGTCGGCGACCGCGGCCCGATCGGTGACGTCGCAACGGGCCCATGTCGCGCGATGCCCGCGCGAGGTGATTTCGTCGGCGACCGACTGTCCAGTGTCGGAACGGGTGGCGACGATCGTGTGCGCCCCCGCAGCGGCCAGGGCCATCGCTATGCCACGCCCGACACCGCCGCCAGACCCGGTCACCAGCACGGTGAGTCCTTCGAGCTTCACGGCAACATCACTGATCCGCCGTCGACGATGACTGTCTGCCCGGTGAGGTGGTCGATGTCATGGCGCAGAAGAAACTTAGCCGTCTCCACGACGGAGTGAATCAGCATGCCGTCATTGGACACCGCGGCAGAAGTCAGGTGAGACGCGTCGATGTCCGACCGGAAGAGGCTCACTGGCGCGGCAATGATGTTGACCGCGATACCCTCCGATCCCCATTGCCGCGCCGCCGATTTCGCCATCGACCGAATGCCCTCGATCGCGGCGGTGTAATTCACCAGCCCCGCTGCACCCGAGATTCCGATGGTCGGCAGTATCACGACGATTCGCCTGTCATCGGCCACCATGGACGTGTACGCCGCTTGGAGCGCGACAAGGGTTTGCCACATCGTCTCGTCAGCAGCCGCGTTCGCGTCGACGACAATCACGTCGCCAACCTCGTCGGCCAACGCCCTCGAGAGGGCCTCGGCGGGACCAAGGACGACCGCGGTCACGCGTCGGCCAAAGCGGCGAGGTCGCGTCTGACGACCTTGCCGACATCGTTGCGTGGCAACCGCTCGACGAACACGACACGCACGGGTACGCGGTAGGGCGTCAGGTGCTCCCGGCACCAGGCGATCAGGTCGTCTTCGGACAGATCGTGGGCGTGACAAGCGACGAACGCCCAGGGCACCTCGCCGAGGCGCTCATCGGGAATGCCCACCACGGCCGCTTCGCGTACTCCCTCGGCGGCCAGCAGCACGTCCTCCACGGTGCCGGGAAAGACCTTCAGCCCACCGCGGTTGATCATGTCCGACACCCGGCCGTCCAGCCATAGGAATCCGTCCTCGTCGAACCACCCGAGGTCGCCGGTGTGGAACCAGCCGTCGTCAGTGAGCCTGTCAAGAAACGCCGGATCGATCTTGCGAGCCGCCGTCGTCGGCGTGCGCACCATCACCTCGTCGTCGGCGATCGTGACATCAATGCCGGGCAGCGGGCGTCCGACCGAGCCGAGCTTGGTCTCGCCCCATTCCCGCGCGTCGGCGGCCGACCATCCGACGACTTCGCCGCCGAGTTCGGTTTGGCCGTAGGAGTTGAGCACGATGACGCCGAACTTGTCGCGGAACCTGCCGGCTTGCACGGGGGACAGGGGAGCGGTGATCGATCGCACGATCTTCAGCGGCGACAGGTCGGTGACCGACTCGTCGTGCAGGACCATCGTCAACGCCGCCGGGGGCAAAACCGTGGAGCGCAACCGGTGCCGCTTGACCAGTGCGGCGAACTCGGCAGGTGAGAACTTGTCCATGAGCACCACCCCCGAGCCCGCCCGAAAGGCGAACAGCACCTGGTAGATGCCGGCCCATAACGACAGCGAGAGCGGAACGAGGTTCGGCATTGGTGCCCGGTTCGCTCGGGCCGCCACCGTTTTCGCGCCGCGGAGCTTGGCCAACAGCCGGTCGATCAGATCCAGGACGGTTGCATGACGAAGTGGCACCGGCTTCGGCGGGCCGGTGGTTCCCGACGTGAATTGCAGCAGTGCCACATCCCGGTCGTAGTGCCGCGGATCGGGCGGCCGTTCCGACGATGGCGAAAGCGACCAGGCCAAGCGCGAGGCGGCCACGACGGGCAACTTGTAATCCGAGAAGCGAAGGGCCAGCTCAGGTGTGGTGATGACGGCGACCGGCCGCAATGTTGCGAGCTGCGATGCCAACTCCTTATCGGCGGCCCGTGGGTTGAGCGGCGTGTAAACCCCACCGGCACGCCAGGTCCCGAACAACGCGGCCACCGTGCCGGCATCGTTGGGCAGCATCGCCGCGACGACTTGTCCGGACACCAAGCCGGCTTCGGTGAGTATCGCGGCCAGGCGATCTGCGCTCGCCACCATATCGTCGCGCGAGACATCGGCGGTCAACGTGTGCACGGCCGTGTCGGGCAGGTCGGCCAGCAGTTCGGCGAGACTCACGAGTCCGCTTCCAGTGGTTGCCAATCCGGTGTGCGCTTGTCTGCGAACGCCCGTGGCCCCTCGTTCTGGTCGGGATGGCCCCACATCGACGTCAAGTGCTTGGCGCCCGCTCGGCACGCATCCGTCAAGCCGTATTCGAGCGCGCCCCACAACGCGCGCTTGGTCGCCCGCATCGCGGCGGGCGAGTTCAACGCGATCTTCTCGGCGAGTTCCTGCGCGACGTCGCGGAGCTTGTCGGGAGGGTCGACGATCTGGCTGATCATGCCGAGCTGGTACGCGCGTTGGGCCGTCAGGCGTTCGTGGCTGCCGACGAGCGCCATCCTCAACACCGCCTCGGCGGGCATCTTTCGCATCAGGGCGATTGTCTCCAGCGCGCTGACCTGGCCGATGGAGACGTGCGGGTCGACGAAGGTCGCATCGGACGACGCGATGACGATGTCGGCGTCGGCGACCCAATGCAGTCCGCCACCCGCGCACACCCCGTTGACGGCCGTGATGACGGGCTTTCCCACGTTGCAATGCCAGCCCGTCAACTTCAGGTCGAGCGTGCGCATCGACTCCTGGAACTGCCGCACCGCCTCGCCGTCGAGGTCCTCGACGTCGGCGCCAACCTGAAACGCCCGGCCGTTGCCGGTGTGCACGATGACGCGGACAGCGGGATCCGCGTCCAATTCTGCCCACGCCTTGGGGAATTCCTCACGCATCGTCGCGTCGTACGCATTGAGTCGGTCGGGCCGGTTGTTGATGATCCAGCCCACCGGGCCGCGCCGCTCGACGATCAACCTTCGATAGCTCATGAAACCTCCGCGGGGTCCAGCGGCCGCCAGCGCGCGGATCGCTTGTCACGCCAGGCGCGTGCGCCCTCGGCGTGGTCGGGGTGACTGCGAAGCCGCCAAATCTCCTCGCTGGCAGCGTGTTTGGCTGCGGACAGGCCCACTTCGAGGGAATGCCACAATGCCTTCTTGGTGGCGCGCATCGCGGTGGGGGAGTTCGTTGCGACAGCGGCGGCCAGCCGGCCGGCGGTCGCCCGAAGCTGATCGGCTGGCACGACATCCGAGACGATGCCCAATTCGTATGCCCGTTGGGCCAAGATGCGCTCGCCCGTACCGCTCAACGCCATTCGGGTGATCGCCTCCATCGGCGATTTACGTAGCAGTGTGATTGCTTCGTATGCAACTGCTTGCCCGACCGAGACATGCGGGTCGACGAACGAAGCCTCCTCGGCGGCGATGACGATGTCGGCGTCGGCAACCAAGTGCAGACCCCCGCCCGCACACACCCCATTGACCGCCGCGATCACCGGCTTCCATACCCCGCAATGCCACGACGAAATCTTCAGCTCGGCGTCCCTGGTCCGGCGCGAGTGTCGCCGCATGGCCTCCTTGTCGCGAGCCACCTGCACGACGTCCATACCGGTGCAGAACGCCTTGCCGTTGGCGGCATTGACGATCACATACACGTCGCGGTCGGCATCCAACTCGGCCCACGCGGCCTCGAGTTCGTCGAGCATCAGCGCGTCGAACGCGTTGCCGGCATCCGGCCGGTTCAGGATCAGCCAGCCGACGCCGTCGGACTTCTCGACGATCAACCGCTCGTAGCCGGTCACGAGCGTGGAATTTCCTTCCAGGGCTTACCCTTCCACGGATCCGGCTCCTTGGCCAGACCGAGCACGCGCTCGCCGAGGATGTTTTTGTTGATGTCGCTCGTGCCGCCCTCGGTGGCGTTGGCCAGGCTGCGCAGCATGCCCTGCACCTCTCGGGGCAACGCGTCGGGATCGCCGGTGGCAGGCCAGGCCACCGCAGCGGTACCCAGCAAATCGGCCATCAAATTTTGGATCTGTTGGTTGAGCGTGGCCTGATGGACCTTGCCGATCGAGGACGCCGCACCGGGCGACTGGCCCGCTGAAAGCGCCTCGCGCACTCGGGCATTGGTCCAACCGCGGATCTGCTCCTGCGCCCACAGGCGCATAACCTTGTTTCGCACGACGGGGTCGGCCCAGCGCCCGGTTTCTCGGGCCAGGGAGATCAGGCGCTCAGCGCCAGAACCACCGAGGCGCCCCATACCGCCCGATCCCGATCCGGAAACCATCTGCCGTTCACTGGACAGGGTCGACGCGCTGACCCGCCAGCCGTCATTGATCTCCCCGACCCGATGCTCGTCGGGCACCCGCGCGCCATCGAGGAAGACTTCGTTGAACTCCGCTTCGCCGGTGACCTGGCGCAGCGGTCGCACGTCGACGCCCGGTTGGTGCATGTCGAGCAGGAAGTACGTGATGCCCTTGTGCTTGGGCTGGTCCGGATCGGTGCGCGCCAGTAGGATCGCGAAGTCCGCCTCGTCGGCCCACGTGGTCCACACCTTCTGTCCGGAGATCACCCATTGATCGCCGTCGCGTTCGGCTCGGGTCGCCAATGACGCGAGATCGGAGCCCGCGCCAGGTTCGCTGAAAAGCTGACACCACTTCTCTTCGTTGCGGACGATGGGCGGAAGGAAGCGCAGCCGCTGTTCCTCGGTGCCGTGACTGAACAATGCCGCCGCGGCGTTGTTGAGCCCCAACGGATTCAACCGGGTGAGTCGGAGCGGAGCCAGGACCATCTCAATCGCACGTGCAATGTCGTTGCCGACGCCCAGGCCACCGTGCTCCGGAAGCCAGGTCGGTGCGACCAGTCCCGATTCGGCGAATGTCGGATACCAATCCCGGTAGTCGGCCGCGGTGCGGACGGCCCGCAGGGCCGCGGGCCCTTCGGCGGCGGCCGAGCGCCACGCCGCGGGCACCTCCGCGGCAATCCACTGCCGCACCACCTCGACGGCGTCGATCGCGGAGGTGTCGGGGGTGATCGGCAAACGCATCATGAGCCCGTCAACGGCCTTGGAACTTCGCGTCGCGTTTGTCACGGAAGGCCGCCAGACCCTCCTTGAAATCGTCGCTGCGGCTTGATAACTCCAGCGCCATGGCCTCGTTCTGGAGATGGCGGTCGAGGTCGAGTCCGTTGCCGCTGTGCAGCAGCCACTTGGTGAGCCCTAGGGCAACCGTGGGCGCCTCACCGAGTTTGGTGACAAGTTCCTCTGCGGCAGCGTCCAATTGAAAGGGCGCGCACGTGTGGTGGATGATGCCCCAGTCGGCCGCGGTGGCGCCGGAGATCTCCTCGCCGAGCATCAGCAGCTGTCGGGTGCGCACCATCCCGATCAAGCGGGGCAGCAGCCAGGCGGCGCCACTGTCGGGTGTGAAGCCGCGGGCCATGAACGGTTCCCAGAAGCGAGCGTCATCGGCGGCCACGCAGAAGTCGCAAGCTACTGCGATGTGGAACCCCAGGCCGGCCGCCCAGCCGCGGACCACGGCGACGATCGGCACCTGGGTCTCCAGCATCAGCGGGATGAGCCGGTTGGCCTTGTTGGGGAGTCGGCGCTGCGTACTGCCCACTCGCGGTTTGCGCTCGGATTTCGTGTTGTTCGCGATGAGATCCGAGCCCGCGCAGAAGTCCGGACCATCGGCGTCGATGCGGATGACGCGCACCGCCTCATCGACGCCTGCGGCGGCGAGATGTCCGATCAGTGCGTCCAGCATGGTGTCATCGACTGCGTTGCGCCGCTCGGCGCGGTCCAGGGTGAGGCACAGAACCGGGCCTTGCCGCTCGGCCCGCAGTCCGGGAACGCTCGCATATGTCACGGCAGCTGTCATCGTCCTGCGAATTCAGCTGATACGACCGTGAGCAGATCCGCCAGGTTCGCCGCTCCGCCGGGCGGGTCGGGCAGCCGGACCGGGCCGCGGTCCCGGCTGGGTAACAGGATGGTCGCGTGTCCCGGTGCCGTGACCTCGTTGCGGTGGTTGGTCGCCGCGAGTTCGACATCGACCGCGGGGCGCTCGCCTTCGGCAAGGTACTTTCGAGTCACGGTGCCGGTGATGGTGTGCAGATCGCCCACGTAGTTGAACAACCGGAACTCACAGTCCAGCTTCCACAACCAGGCGTCGTCCCCCATCCAGTCCGTACACAGATGGATCAACCACGTCTCACGCATCCGGCCGTAATCGAAAGTGGTCGGGTTGCCGGCATTTCGGGCCGCATCCGGTTCCCAGTGCACACGCTGCTGCGCATCGGGCACGCCGTGGTCGTTCGGGGTGTAGAAGCGGGGAATGCGTTGCCGGTTGCGCCACGCCAACCGCAGGGGACGCACCCCGTACATGCCTGTGCCCATGCCGACATGCCAGCAAACCATGTCGGTGACGGTGAGCGGCCCCTTGGTCAATGTGCCGATTGCTTCGCCCTCGTTGAGGTCTTCCCACCACCGCGGTTCGGCACCACGCGGGCATTCGCGCGCGTAGCTTTCGTCGATCTCGGCGATCTCCTCGGCAGTCCAGTTCTTGAGTTCGATCGACTCGTATTTCTTGCGGCCCCGGGCCTTGCTGCGCTCGGTGCGGATCATGTTGCGGTATTGGCCGCCGAGGATGGTGCCCTCGTCGTCCCGGAAGACTTGCGCCGACCACTCGTGAATCGCCCGTCCGGCGAACTCACTGCTTTTGTCGAGCGCGGCGACCAGCGCATTGCGCCTAAACACTCGGTGGTTGGCGCGCAGCGGAGCCCACCACTCTCGTGCGGACGACGCGTAAAACGCATGCACCCCGCGCAGCGGGTCGCCCTTGGTCAGGGCCCGATCCTCCTCGGAGAGCTCGGTGACTTCGTCTTCGCCGATCAACGTGTCACCACCGACCAGTGCCGGCGGCGCGATCGACTCACCCCACACCGACTTCGCGGCGTAGTCCGGATCAGCCCACATGGGATTGGCGTCGCCGTAGGCCTCGGCGACGTGGCGGAAAGTGTCCTCGTTGGGGCGGACGTAGTGCGGTGGCTGGGTGTGCGGAACGGCGATGCCGATGGTGGCACGCAACCTGGACAGCCCCTCATCGGTGATTTGGCCCGATTGAGAGGAGCGGGTCATGGCACGCCTCCTCAGTTCTGGCGAATATCGTGGCCCGGTACGAGTATGGAAATTAAGATACCCGAAAAGCGGAAACGCCGTTAACGGCAGGGGTGAGTGAGTTGAGCGAGGAGCAGCCAGGGATCCTGGAGGCCGTTGGTGCGGACGGTGTTTGCCGCATCACCATCGATCGCCCCAATGTGGGAAATTCGTTGTCACCGTTGGCTCGTGACGCGCTGATCGACGCGTTCCAACGCGCCGGCGAAAATCCAGCGGTGCGTGCGGTGTTACTGGGCGCGACGGGGCAGCGGCACTTCTGCGCCGGGGCCGGCTTGCCTGGATCGGCACCCCGGCCACCGGCGGGCGACAAGCGGTCAGGGGACGTCGCTCGGATGCTGCAGAACGGCTGGCAGCGCTTGGTCTCATCGATCCTCGATTGCGATAAGCCCGTGGTCGCTGCGGTGAAGGGCACCGCGGCTGGCGCAGGAATCAGCCTGGTTCTCGCCTGCGATCTCGTCGTGATGTCCACGGAGGCAAAGCTTGTCGCGGCATTCGTGCACCGCGGTGTGCTTCCCGATTCCGGCGCCATTCATCTGCTGACGAGGATCGTGGGGCTGCGCAAGGCCACGGAGCTGTTGATGCTCGGCGAGCCCGTCGACGCCGCCAGCAGTGAGCGGCTGGGGCTGGTCAACCGCGTGGTCGGACCGGACGCTACCGATGAGGTCGCCGGGGAGCTGGCCGCCCGGCTTGCGGCCGGACCGACAGTGATGCTCGGGCACACCAAGCGACTGCTCTTGGTGTCCTCGGAGTCCGGCCGTGACCGAGCTTTCGAGCAGGAGGCATGGGCACAGGAGGCGGTGTCGCGCACCACCGACCTTCAGGAGGGCCTGCGGTCGTTCGCGGAGCGCCGCGAACCGCGATTCTTGGGCCGCTGATTCTCACTCCTTGACTGGCCCACCGCGGATCGTGAACGTCGCGGCGTCATCGATCTCGTCGATCGCCTCGGCCACGGATTCTGCAGTGAGCGAGGTGTTCTCGATCCCTTTGGTCACGCCGATGAAGACCCGTGAGACCTTGCCCGCCCCGACCGAATAGATGTGGGCGGTGCGGTCGCAGTCGCGGTGCGACAGGTAAACCACGACCGGAGTCACCAACTCAGGGTCCATCGCCTTACCGGCTTCGCCCATAATGGTCTCGGTCATGCGCGTCCGTGCGATGGGGGCGACAGCGTTGATCGCGATGCCGTTTCGCGCTCCCTCGATGGCGAGCACGTGCATCATGCCGACGAGCCCCATCTTGGCCGCACCGTAATTGGCCTGCCCGAAGTTTCCGAACAAGCCGGTACCCGAGGTCGTTTGGACTATTCGTCCATAGTTCTGCTCGCGCATGACCGGCCATACCGCGCGGGTGACGTGGAACGCCCCGGACAGGTGAACGGAAATGACCGCTTCCACCTGTTCGGCGGTCATGTTCTTGAATGCCGCGTCACGCAGGATTCCCGCGTTGTTGATGAGAATGTCGACCCGTCCGAATGTGTCCGTCGCCGCCGCCACGATGGCCGCGCCGCCCTCCTCGGTAGCGACCGAGTCACCGCTGGCGATCGCCGTGCCGCCCGCCGACGTGATCTCGTCAACCACTGCCTGCGCGGCCGATATCGATGCACCGGTGCCGTCCACTGCGCTGCCCAGGTCGTTGACCACCACGCGCGCCCCCCGGCGGGCGAGTTCGAGGGCGTGACAGCGGCCGAGGCCTCCGCCTGCACCGGTGACGATGGCAACCTGATTATCGAAATTCATTGACGGCATGGTGAGAGGTTACATTTACTCTCAGTGAGAACCATCGTTTGCATCGGAGGACATCCATGAGCGGCGCGCCCGCGCTGCTGCAGTGTGCGCAGCGGCGAGCCGTGGCATTGCGGGACCGATACCGCGAGGCGGGGTTCTGGTCGGACCAGCCCGCCGACGTCGTTCGTGCCGCCGCGGCACGACATCCGGAGAAGCTGGCTCTGCGCGCCCGGGGGGCGGAGCTCAGCTATGCCGAACTCGACGCGCGCATCGATGCGGCCTGTGGCGCTTTGGCGGCTTCGGGCGTCGGAGCGTCGACACCGACCGTTGTGGTCGTGGGTAACGACGTGGATTCAGTGGTTGCCGTCCATGCGACGTTGCGCCTCGACGCCGTCGTCCTGCTGGTCGCTCGTAGCGCCGGCGAGGCGCAGGTGGCCGACATCATCGCGCGCACGGGAGCGCAGTTCGGTGTCGCGCCGAATTGGCCTGCGGCCCCGCGGAAGGGGATGTCCGCGCAATTGGCCTGGATCTCTTTGGACGCCGATTGCACACCGCAGACTGCGTACGCATCCCGGCGTGCGGCCGACGAGCCCTGCCTGGTGCTCTACACGTCGGGAACCACCTCGGCGCCCAAGGGGGTCATCCACTCGCAGAGCACGCTGATGAAGGCGTCGTCAAATTACATCGCGGCGGCCGGACTCGGCCCGGCCGACCGGATCTTTCTCATCAGTCCGCTCGCGTCGGTGACCGGAGCGCTGCAGGCGTTAATCATCGCGCCGATGCTCTGCGCGCCCGTCATCCTCGAGGACAACTGGGATGCCGCCGAAACCTGCGAGCTGCTGGTCTCGTCGGGCGCGACGTGGTACGGCGGACCCGATCGCTTGCTGGACCGGCTGCTCGACGAGTCGGTGACGCGCGGGCTGGACGTGCCGCTGCAAGCGGTTTATTTGGGCGGGACAGTGCTGGATCGGCGGATCGTCACGCGCATCGAAGACGATTTCGGGATCATTGTGATGCGCGCCTACGGTTCGTCCGAAGTGCCAGTGAGCACCTCTGGTCTGCGGTCGGAGACTGCGGGCGTGCGTCACGCCGACGACGGTGTCGCGCTGCAAGACGTCGAGGTGAGGATTGGATCCCCGGGGGATCCGACCGAGTGCTGCATTCGGGGCCCGCACACGTTCCTCGGGTACACCGACGCCGACGACGACGCGCGGGCGTTCGATGGCGACTGGTTCCGTACCGGCGACGTGGCCGAAATCTCCGAAGGCCGGGTGCGCATCGTCGGGCGCCTGAAGGACATCATCATTCGCAACGGTCTGAAGATCGCGGCTGTCGAGGTGGAGGAGGCCGTCGCCCGGATCGCCGGGGTCCGCGAGTGCGCGGCATACTCGGTGGCTGACGCCACGACCGGCGAGCGACTCGCCGTCGCCATGGTGCTCGACGCCGACGTCGACATGTCGCTCGCGAAGGTCACCGACGCGCTGATCTCGGCGGGACTGCCCAAGTACAAGTTGCCCGAGGAACTGGTGTTCTGGAACGAGCCGCTGCCGGTCAATGCCAGCGGCAAGGTCCAGCGCAACACGCTCGCTGCGCGCTCGGCGGGGCGGACGCGGGTGCTTGCAGACCGCCTCGCCGAAACTGGTTGAGCGTCAGCCGTCTGATTTGCCAGTCGTGTTCATGGTCAGCTTGCTCAAGTGAGCCTGCCAGTCAGACCCCTTGCCGTGGTCGTGCTTGGACAGCGCCCGGATGGAGACGTCGTGCCCTTCGGCGGACTTCCGCAGGGCGCCCACGGTGGCCTGTTCCCTAGCGATGTGAGAGGTGAACGGATCCCAGTGATACCAGCGCATCGCGTTCTGGTAGGTCATCTTGTTGACCTCGTCGTCGGGCACGTTGTTGCGCTGCAGCACCTCGTGCAGCTGTTCGGGGGCGCCGGGCCACATGCTGTCGCTGTGCGGGTAATCGGCTTCCCAGCAGATGTTGTCGATCCCGATCTCGTTGCGCAGCGCCACTCCGGTGTGGTCGGAGATGAAACAGGTCAGGAAGTGATCGCGAAAGACCTCGGACGGCTTCTGCTTACCGAAGTCCTGACCGGTCCAGGTGGAGTGCATCTCGTAGGTGCGGTCGGCACGCTCGAGAAAGTAGGGAATCCAGCCCGTCCCGCCCTCCGACAGCGCGATCTTGAGGTCCTTGTACTTCTTGATCGGCTTGGACCACAACAGATCCGCCGCGGCCTGCACGATGTTCATCGGCTGCAACGTGATCATCACATCCATCGGCGCGTCCGGGGCGGTGATCGCCAACTTGCCGGATGACCCGATATGGACGTTCATCACGGTGTCGGTGTCGACCAATGCTTCCCACATCGGTGTCCAGTAGTCGTCGTGAAAGCTCGGATATCCCATGGCCGCCGGGTTTTCCGTGAACGTCAATGCGTGCACACCGCGTTCGGCATTGCGGCGGATCTCCCTGGCGCACAGTTCGGCATCCCAAATCACCGGCAGCGTCATCGGAATGAATCGGGCCGGGTAGGCCGCGCACCACTCCTCGACGTGCCAGTCGTTATACCCCTGGAGGAGGGCCAGGCTGAATTCAGGATCCTCGGTGACGAACAGTCGGCCGGCGAACCCGGGGAACGACGGGAAGCAGATCGAGCCGAGAATACCGCCGGCATTCATATCTTTGATGCGCTCGTCGACCTGCCAGCAGCCGGGCCGAATCTCATCGAGACCCTGCGGCTCGATCCCGTATTCCTCCTTCGGCCTGCCCGCCACCGCGTTGAGCGCCACGTTTGGGATCACCACGTCGCGGAATCGCCAGGTGTCTGAACCATCGGGGTTGTGTACCAACCGCGGCGCCTCGTCCAGGTACTTCTGGGGCAGATGGTTTTTGAACATGTCGGGCGGCTCAACGATATGGTCGTCGACACTGATCAGGATCATGTCTTCTTTGTTCATCCCTATTCCTTTCCAACACCTGCTGCGACCGGCCGGAAGACCGGGACAATGAAGCCGTCACCGTCATCGCGAAAGGCGATGGTGAGTTCCATATCGGCGCAGAGGCTTTCGGCCGGGCAGTCTTCGAGGACCGTCATCAGCCGGGGCCCCTCGGTGAGATCCACCATTGCCACCACGTACGGCGTGTGCGTATCGAAGGGTGCCGCATTCTGGTGCACCACGGTCCACGTGTAGAGCCGTGCCCGCCCGGACGCCGGTGCCAGCGCGACGTCCTCGCTCCAGCAGTGCGGGCAGAACGGACGTACGTACAACGAGTTCCGGCCACACCCCGAACAGGCGTTGATCATCAGTCGGCGATCCTGGATGGCCTGCCACCAGGGTTGGCTGTCGCAGTCGATGGTGGGCCGGTTCGCGGCCACCGGCACGTCCATCATTGCCTCCCGAGGATCATCGTGGCGCTGTGGGTGAAGAATCCGCCCATCGCATGCACGCATGCCAGACGCGCGTGGTCAACCTGTCTGGGCCCGCATTCCCCGCGAAGCTGTCGAGTCGCTTCGACCATGAGGAACATTCCCCGCATACCCGGGTGGCAGGAGGCCAGACCGCCGCCGTCGGTGTTGGTCGGTAACGCCCCACCCGGACGCAGCGCACCCGATGCGATGAACTGTCCGCCGTCGCCCTTGGCGCAGAAGCCCAAGTCCTCCACCGTGAGTAGCACGGTGGAGGTGAACGAGTCATAAAGCTGACACACGTCGATGTCGGCTGGGTCGACGCCGGCTTGCGCGAACGCACGTGGGCCAGACAACGCGGCGGCCGACGTGGTGAAGTCGGCCCACTCGCTCATGCTGACATGTGATGTCGCGTCGGCGGCTCCGAGAATCCAGACGGGCTCCTTGGCGCAATCCTTCGCCACCCGCTCGCTCGCCAGCACGACAGCGCCGCCACCGTCGGTGCGCAGACACACGTGCTTGGAGGTGAAGGGATCGGCCAGCATCGGTGCTGCGGCGACATCGTCGGCCGTTATCCGGTCGCGCTCGAAAGCATCGTCGTTCATCGCTGCCCACTCGTGGGCCGCGACCGCGACTTCGGCTAATTGTTCTGCGGTGGTGCCGTATTCGATCATGTGTCGCCTGGCGGCCATCGCGTACTTTGCGATAAGGGTGGCCCCGTACGGAGCCTCGTACTGCATGGCGCCGCCGCTGCTCATTGCCGCCGCTGATGCTCGTAGGCGACGTTTCACGTCGGAGCGCGCCGTTGATCCGTACGTCAGCAGTGCCACGTCGATCGCGCCGGTGGCAATGGCATCGGCGGCGTGCCCCGCCATTACCTCCCAGGACGATCCGCCTACGTTGGTCGCGTCGACCCAGGACGGCCGCAGGCCAAGGTACTCGCTCACCTCGACGGGCGGCAGCAAAGTCCCATGGCCGCCGAAGCCGTCGATGTCGTCTTTCGTCAAACCGGCGTCGGCGATGGCGCGGCGCGAGGATTGAGCCATCAACGCCATCGCGGTCTTGTCGGGCGCCCGTCCACAATCCGACAGGCCGGCGCCCACGATAGCGACCCGCTTTGCTGACATACGTAATGGTTACCACATTGATAATGCCATTAACGACATGATGGAATGAACGTTCTCAGTGGGCTACCGTGAGCGTGTGCGGGAACCACTGCGGGAGGCGTTACGGGGCGACGGACTGGTACTTTGCCTGGCGCTGCTGAACGCGCGAACCCCCGATGTTCCGGCGATCGCGGCAGCATGCGGATACGACGCGGTCTACGTCGACCTCGAGCACACCTCCACGTCGCTGGAGACGGCGGCGATGCTTTGCGCCAGCGCATTGGGAGCAGGCATCTCGGGGCTGGTCCGGGTGCCGTCTCACGATCCGAGTGTCATCGCTCGCGTCATCGACAATGGCGCAATCGGAATCATTGTGCCGCACGTTAATTCGAGCGATGAAGCGGCAGCCATCGTCGATGCGGCTCGGTTTCCTCCCATCGGACACCGCTCCATCTCCGGGCCGAACGCAGTCAGCGGCTACCAACCGAGGTCACCGGCCGAACTCACCGATGTACTCGAGCGTCGTACGGTGGTCGCGGTCATGATCGAGACGCCGAAAGCGGTGGACGCCGCAGACGCGATCGCCGCTGTTGAGGGTATCGACATGATACTTCTCGGTCCGAGCGATCTGACGGCTGAAATGGGCATCCATGGCGACTATGAGAATGCCCATTTCCGCCATGCAGTAGAATCGGTCGCGGCGGCTTGTCGTGCACGCGGCGTGGCGCTGGGAATAGCCGGCATCAAGTCCGTTGACCTGCTGAAACGCTTCACAGATCTTGGTCTGCGTTTCATTTCGGCCGGTACAGACATCGGGATGATGACCGACGCGGCGACGGCCCGCGCACGCGCGTTGCGAGAGCTCGACAGCCGCCCCGCAGGTAGTAACCAAGGACAACGCCGATAGCCGAAAGCCTCGCCACCACAACAGGAGGACGGATGCCCACCGCGATCTACACCGAGCAAGTTGCCGACCCGATGTCCTGGACTGGCGACGACTTCTCGAGCAAGGATGATTTCGCTTTCGACCTATCGGCCCGCAATGTCGCTGCCTTGGAATCGATCTTGGCCAAGACGTCGAAAAAGGACCGCGACGACATTACCCCCCAGGATGCCCGCCACCCCGATCTTGACGACGATTTGGCGCGGCTATACCGGGATCTGATGTTCGGTAAAGGCCTGGCGTGCGTGCGCGGATTTCCGGTCGAACAACACTCGATCGAGGACCTCGAGCGCATCTACTGGGCGTTCTGTACCCATCTCGGCTACCTGGTGTCCAACAACTCGTTTGGGCACCGAATGGTTCGGGTCCAGGAGGAGGTGCTGCCGAACGGTGTGCAGCCGGCCCGGGGCACCAAGTCACGTGCGGAGCTGGCCATGCACAACGACGCCGCCGATATCCTGTCGCTTCTGTGCGTCTACCCGGCGGCCGCGGGCGGTGAAAGCCAGTTCGCGAGCGGTCCGGCCGCGCACAACCGGATTCTCCAGGAGCGACCCGACCTGCTTCCAGTGCTCTATCAGGGGTTTCCGCACCACCGGCGCAGCGAGCAGCCCGATGACCAACCGGACGTGACACCGTACGACGTCCCGGTGTTCTCGCAGATCGACGGCAGGATCTGCATCAACTTCACCTACAGCAGCATCCTGCCGGCGATGCACGCACTCGGCCGGGAGTTCACCCCCGAACAGACCGAGGCGATCGAACTGCTGCGCAACATTCTGATCGAGCAGCAGGTCGAGTTCCGACTCGAGTCGGGCGAGGCGGCCGTCGCCAACAACTTCGCCATGTGCCATTCGCGTTCCGACTTCGTCAGCAGCAACGATCCCAAGAAGGCCCGCTGCTTCTTGCGCGCATGGATGGAGGTGCCGCGCGAAGATCGGCGACTGCCGATCGGCCGTGAGTACTTCCATATGGAGAACAAGGACCTGCGCCTGGGATATGACATAGTCCCGGGCCGGGACGGCTCGATCGCGCGCAACGATTACAAGAACGTCAACCCCGAACTCGCCGACATGTTCAAGGCGGCACAGGCGAAGCCCAAGCTCAAGCAATGAGCGAAAGACCAACTGCGAAGCTCGTCTACGAGCGATGGACCGACCCCGTCGCCGGGGACATCCTCGAGGCGGGCGACATTGACGTCATCAAACTCGACCTGACGGCCTCAACCGAAGACAATTGGGCAACAATGGAATCCGCCCAGGGATATCAGGTCGCCACGCGCACCGATGTGGCGTCCGTTCCCGAAGGTGAACAGTGGTTGGTGGGGCCTGCTCTGGTCGAACGCTGCGAGCAGCTGCTGGCCGTCTGCTCGGCGGGCGCCGGCTATGACGTGATCGACGTCGAGGCGTGCACCCGGGCCGGAATCGCGGTGTGCAACAACTCCGGGCCCGGCGCAGAGGCCGTCGCCGAGCACGCGCTCGGCTTCATGCTCGATCTTGCCAAGAAGATCACCGTCGCCGACCGTGCGCTACGCAGCGGACCGCTCGGCGACCGCCTGGCCTTGCGGGGCAGTCAGCTGCTGGGAAAGACGCTCGGGGTGGTCGGTCTGGGCGCCATCGGCGGGCGCCTGGTGGAGTTGTGCGCGCCCTTCGGGATGGAGATCCTGGTCCACGATCCCTATGTCGACGAAGCGACCGCTCAGCAGCGGGGTGTGACCCTGGTGGAGCTCGGCGAACTGGTCGAGCGCTCCGACTTCGTTCAGGTCACCTGCCCGCTCACGGCAGAGACACGCGGCTTGTTCAGATCCGAACAGTTCGCCGCGATGAAGTCCTCCGCGTTCTTCATCACCACCGCCCGCGGCGCCGTTCACGACGAAGCCGCGCTGTATGACGCCCTGGTCACCGGAGGCATTGCAGGGGCGGCCCTTGATGTCTTCCATGAAGAGCCGCCGCGCCCGGACAATCCGTTGCTAGGCCTCGACAATGTCATCGCCACACCCCACGTTGCAGGCATCACCGTGGAAGCCGCCCATGACATCGCCGTCGCCACAGCGACCCAATGGCAAGCGATCTTCGCGGGCGGGATGCCGCCCAGGCTGCTGAATCCCGATGTCTGGCCGCGCTACTGTGAGAGATTCAACGAGATATTCGGATTTCGTCCCAGCGCCGCAACGGCTTTGGAGAAAGAGAGCCACAGCAGGTGACGGATTACGACACCCTTGAATTCGAGCGGCGGGGTCACACGGCGTGCGTGACGCTTAACCGACCCGAGGTACTCAACGCCATCAACGACGAGATGATCGCGGAGCTCGCCGAGGTGTACGCCGAAATCGAACGCTCCCAGGAGATCTGGACGGTCATCATCACCGGCGCCGGCCGCGCGCTGTGCGTTGGGGCTGACGTCAACAAGGCTGCCGACCACGACATGGAGAACGCAGCGGGGATCGACAACCAGGGGGAGCCCATCCTCAGCTCGATGCGGCAGTGGGATGCGCCGCAGGAGGCGACGCCACCCTGGCTTCAGATGACCAAACCGATCATCTGTGCGGTAAACGGCATCGCCTGTGGCGCAGGGATGGACTTGGTTACCACCGCCGACATCACGATCGCGTCCGAGCGTGCGACGTTGATGGATCCTCATGTCAGCATCGGCGTGAGCTCCGGACGCGAAGGAGTCAGGCTCGCCCGGATCCTGCCGCTGCCGGTGGCGATGCGGCTGATCTTGATGGGCAAGCACGAGCAACTCGACGCGCGGCGGGCGTACGACTTGGGAGTCTTCACCGAAGTGGTGGCCCACGACAAGCTCATGGATCGGGCGTGGGAGATCGCCAACATCGTGAATTCGAATGCGCCCCTGGCGGTGCGAGGTTCGCGCATGGCCGTGCGCAAGGGGTTGACACTGCCCATCTATGAAGCCGAGCTGCTCGCCGAGAACTACCGAATGAAGGTGGCCCTGACGAAGGACGCAATCGAGGGGCCGCGTGCCTTCCTAGAGAAGCGTCAGCCGGACTGGAAGGCACTGTAGCGCAACAATTACAGAGTGCTTACACCATGCCGAAAAATGTTTTGGCGTTGGTGGAAAGCACCTTTCGCTTGGTCTCCTCGTCCAGACCCTCCGTCGCCTTATTGGCGACGTCCATGCTATGCGGCCAGTTGGTGTCGTTGTGCGGGTAGTCCGTCTCGAACATGAGCTGGTCCTCACCGACTAGGTCGAGGATGCGGAAGGCGACCGGATCGCCGAACGTGGAGAACCAGACGCGGCCGGGCACTTGAGTGCTCGGTGGTTCGGTCAGCAGGGGGTGGATCCCGCCCCACGCCCGCCGGTCCTCCCAGACCTCGTCGACGCGCTGCAGGTAGTAGGGGATCCAGCCCGCTTGCGCCTCGGCGAACGCCAGCTTGAGATTCGGGAATTGCCTGAGCTTGCCGGAGAACAGCCAGTCCACCATGGCAATGGTGCAGTTGACGGCCATCAGCGCGCTGGTGACGACGTGCGGCGAGTCGGGAGAGGACTTCGTCAGTGATGAACTTGACCCGATGTGGAGCATGATGCCCACCTGGTTTCGCTCGCACGCGGCGAAGAACGGGTCCCAGTAGCCGCTGTGAATGGACGGCAGGTCCAGACGTGCGGGCAGTTCGGAGAAGCACACTGCGTGCATGCCGCGGGCGGCCACCCTGTCCACCTCCTTCGCGGCCAGCTCGACGTCCCACAGGGGAATGATGCCAAGCGGGATCAGCCGACCGTTCGAACTGCCGCCCCACTCATCGATCTGAAAGTCGTTATAAGCCTCGACGCAGAGCTTGGCGAGCTCCTTGTCCTTGCCGTACAGGAAGCGTTGGCCGCAGAAGCGGACCAGCGTGTTGGGGAAGCATGCCGAAGCCTCGATGCCGGCGATGTCCATATCGGCGAGCCGGTCAGCCGGACGAAAGCAACCCGGTCGCATCTCGTCATAGGTGATCGGGTCGGTGGTGAGCTCGTCGAGTTCATAGCCGGCCGCCGCGCTGATGAGCGGGATCGGGATCACCGCATCCTCGTAGCGCCAGATATCCGCGTCGCGACCCTCGTCGTCCTCGACGAAAGCGACATCGGATGTGACAGTTGGATCCATCCGCCCGCGGGTACGAACGATCCGCGGTCCGATATCGCGATAGCGCTCGGGCAGCCGGCTGGTCCACAGATCGGCAGGCTCAACCAAATGGTCGTCTGGCGAGACAATTCGGATGTCTGTGCTCAACGCTGACTCCTTCGAGGGCTGGGGCCTGCACCTGCGAAACCCTGATTGCCAAAGACGAGAATCGCCGTTTCCACAGTACCGCATGGCCACACCTCCACCAGCCCGGCACCGCAACGCTCCAACGAACGGATCAACATGCCGGTGTAGGTAGATTGGGCGAATCTGGCTGGTAACGCGTATTCTCAACCCATCATGACCGCTAAGAAGCGCCCCGGACAGGGCACCGATGCCAGCCTAGAGATCGTCGACGCCCACCTCGACGAGATGCCGACGAGCTGGCAAGAGCGAACGATAGAGCGGCGTCTCTCCGCCGCCCGGGCCCGTGCGCTGGCACGAAGCTCGAGATTCCTTGCCACTGCGCTGGAGCTGGTCGAGGAGTCTGGGCGCGCCGATTTCACCATCCAGACTTTGATCGATCGCTCCAATCTGAGCCTGCGTGCGTTCTACCAACACTTCGCCGGCAAGGAAGAACTCCTGCTCGCGCTTTACGAGAACGCCACGAGTCAATTCATCGAAGCGATCCGCCATGAGGTTGACATGGCAGATGGCCCGATGGAACAACTCGAGGCGTTCTGTCGCGGATTCCTGTCCCGGGCGGAGTCGTCCGAGGCGATCGGCGGCCGGGTGATGACGATCTACAACCTTAGCCTGGAGATTGAGCGGCCTGCCGACTTCGCGAAGATCTGGGAACCGCACCAGAAGCTGCTCACGAAGATCCTCACCGCATGCTCGCGTGCCGGACTGATCCGAAAAGACTTGACACCAGCGCAGTTGACCACGCTGCTGAACTCGACGCTCATTGCACTCGCCCAAATAGGAGTGTTCCACCTGGGGGTCAAGGGCGCCGAGCTTGCCGAGGACCAGTTATGGGCCTGGTGCAAGCAAGCCCTCACACCCCCGGCAGATTCCGCCAAGCCGAAGACCGTGGCCGCTAAGACCGCGGCGAAGCGAAGCACGGCCCGCAAGCCTCGGAAGCTAACGGGGTAGGCCCAGTCCGCGCTGGGCGATGATAGAGCGCTGCACCTCGCTTGTGCCCGCATAGATTGTGGTGCCCAACGCGAACCGCATGAGGTATTCGAACCGGCCTCGCTCCGGGGCCGTCGGCTCGAAGTAGCTCCGCGCCGCGTCCGGCCCCACCAGCTCCATGATGTCCTGGCTGGCGCGCACCAGTGCTTCGGTGCTGAACACTTTGGACATCGGTCCCTCTGCTATCGGGGTCTGGTCGGTCTCGGTCATCCAGACGCACCGACGCAGGAGGAGCCGCGAAACTTCGTCTTCCATTGCCACCCTCGCGATTCGACGCCGCACATCGGTCTTGGCGAGCTGAAGCCTACCGTCGTCAGCTTCAGTGGTCGCGGCCCACTGCTCGACGTGCTGCAGCAGCCGAGAAAGATGCGGACCCCACCCGGATGCGTGCTCATCCTGCAGCGACAGCCCCATCACCTGCCAGCCGGCGTCGACATCGCCGACCCGCCACTCGTCTGAAACTCGGACGTCGCTGTAGAACGTGATGTTCGTGCGTTCGCCCGAAAGTGTCCATACTGCTTGAGCTTCGAATCCCTCGGAGTTGCGCGGGACGAGGAACATGGTGAGTCCCTTGTGCTTGGGCTTGTCGGGACTCGTGCGTGCCAGCAGGAACAGGTAGTCGGCGATGTGGCCGTTTGTGGTGAACATCTTGGAGCCGTTGATGACCCATTCGTCGCCCTCGCGCACGGCCTTTGTCGTCGCCGCCGCGACATCCGAGCCGCATTCGGGTTCGGTGAACCCAAGTGCAATCGTGATATCGCCCTTCATAGCACCGCCGAGAATGCGGTCCTTCATCTGCGGTGTACCAACTTCGCGGATGATCGACGCCACCATTCGAGTGGTCTCCGACAGGTACATGGGTGCTTCCGCTCGCATGAGTTCTTCTCGGAGGACCTGCTCGTCCCACGCATCGCGGTTCTGGCCGCCGAATTCGGTCGGCCAGCTCGGGGCGAAATAACCTTCGTCTACCAGCCCCTTGGCGAAATCGTCGTCATGTGAAACGCCGCTGCGGTAGATCCGCTCCTCTGACTCGGGTGTCATCACTTTCGCAAGGTAGCCGCGAACTCCGTCGCGGTATGCCTCGGTGTTGGTGTCGAGCTGAAAGTGCATGGATCAGAACCAATCTGTCTCACAGTGGGCAGGGGCGGCCCGCGGCGATAATGCTACTCTCATTTGTGAGAGTAACGATATCCGCACGTGACGGGACCTGAGCGTGGACTTGAGCCTTTCCGGCGAACAGCGCCAGCTCGTCGACTCGTTTGCCGCGATGTATGCGCGCGAGTCGACGTCTGAGCGCGTCCGGGCCGCGGAGCCCTTGGGTTTCGATTCCCGGTTGTGGAAAGCACTGCTAGAGACTGGTGCTGTGCAGATGGCCGTCGGCGAAGCCGCCGACGGGTGGGGTGCATCCGAACTCGAATTGGCCTTGATCGCTGAGCAGTACGGTCGGGCGGTCGCCTCCGCCCCGGTCATCGAGACCCAAGTCGCAGCCAGGCTGCTCGCCAGATCAGGTGATACCGGCGCTGATCTGCTGGCTGAAGCGATCGCGGGTGACAAGCTGGTCAGCTTTGCGCCGCGCGTCGCACGGGACCACCTACTGGGCCTCGCACCCGCCGGGGCCGTCGCGGACAGGGTGGTGGCGCTTGTGGGCGAGCGTCTGATCGCGTTGGCGCTCGGGGAGAACCGTCGACTCGTGCAGAACATCGGGTCGCTTCCCCTGGCCGATATCACGGTCGAGGACGACGTCGTCGTTCTTGCCGAGGGAGTCGCTGCACGGCGGATGTTCTCCGATGCACTTGATCTGTGGCTCGCCCTGACCGCTTCGGCGCTCGCCGGCGCGGCGAAGAAGGCCGTCGAACTGGGTGTGCAGTACGCCAAGCAACGACGCGCATTCGGGAACCCCATCGGATCCTTTCAGGCGGTGTCTCATCCGTTGGCGGACAGTGCCACTGCGGCCGATGGTGCGCTGTTGCTGGCGCGCGAGGCGGCGTGCGCGTTCACCGACGAGCCGGGGCGCGTAACCGAGCTGGCAGCTATGGCATTCGCATTCGCATACGAGACTGCCCGCGACGCGACACAGCGCAGCCTGCATATCCATGGGGGATACGGATTCAGCATGGAAGGTGACATCCAGCTGTACTACCGCCGGGTCCGGGGTTGGGCGATGGTGTACGGCGAATCGGCCGTCGCCCTCGACCGCGTCGCCAACGCCCGCTACGGAGCCGTGGTGAACTGAACCGGCTATTTCGCCTCGGCTCGGACTCGGTCTTTGACCGACAGGACAATCGGGGGAGCGGTTCGCCAATCCGGCACCCCCTGCTCCTCGCCGGCGACGGCACGCTTGTCATCCCGTACGCCGACCCAGTGCGAGTGGTTCAGCTGGTGCAGGGAGAAGCAGGACTGCAGGGCGTTGTAAAAGCCCATGTTGTCCACGGACTGATTGACCGACTCCTTGATGAGCAGAGCGGCCATCGTCGGCACCGTGGCGATGCGCCGGGCCATTTCGAGTGTGCGGTCGGATAGCTCCTCTCTTTTGAAGATCTTGCTGACCATGCCAAGTCGGTAAGCCTCCTCGATGTCGATCGCATCGCCGGTCAGCATCAGTTCCTTGGTACGGCGGGGGCCGAACTCCCAGGGGTGGCCGAAGTACTCCATGCCGCACATACCGAGCCGGGTACCGACGACATCCGCGAAGCGCACCTCTTCACTTCCCACGATCAAATCGCACGCCCAGATCAGCATCAGTCCCGCAGAGAACACGTCTCCGTGGACCTGCGCGATCGTGATCTTGCGCAGGTTTCGCCAGCGCAGGTTGTTCTGGAAGAAGTAATGCCACTCCTGCAGCATGATCTTCTCCGCGCCCTCCCGGGTCCCGCCGTTGATAGCCGCTGTCGGGTGCTGGCCCGGTCCAGGAGTGAACTCGGCACGGGCCTGCTTGGAGCCGATGTCATGGCCAGAGGAGAACATGGGCCCCTCGCCGGCGAGGATGACGACGCGGACGTTGTCGTCAGCCTCAGCGCGCGAGAAGGCCGCGTCGAGTTCGACCAACATGCCGCGGTTTTGCGCGTTGCGCTGCTCCGGACGGTTCAACGAGATTCGGACGATCTGGCCATCGTCGAACGTCTCCCACTTCAAGAACTCGTAATCCTGCATGGTCTCCTCCATGGTTCTTGGCATGCGGCAATGGTGTTATCAATATCTGAGAAGGTATGTTCTCACAGGTTGGGCGGGGCCAACCGGGAAGGGCGCGCATGACGGACTGCCAAGCTAAGCCGCGGGTGATTCTGTGGGGTCCCGGTCAAGTGGGGATCGGCGCGTTACGCGCGGTGATCGCGCATCCGGGATTGGACCTCGTCGGCGTGGTCGTGCACGCCGAGGCCAAGGACGCCAAGGATGCGGGCGATCTGTGCGGGATGCCCGTGACGGGCGTCATCGCGACCCGCGACATCGATGCCGCACTGGCTCTTGACGCCGACGTGGTCGCCTACTTCGCGTCGGGGGACTACCGGTATCACGACGCAGCCCAGGACATCGCGCGTTGCCTGCGCGCCGGGAAGAACGTCGTATGTACCTCGCTGGTGCCGCTGTGTTATCCGCCCGCCGCTGACAAGCAGACAGTCGATCTCATTTCGGCGGCGTGCGCGGACGGCGGCACGAGTTTCTTCAACAGTGGCGTGGATCCCGGCTGGGCCAACGATGTCATGGCGTTGACCATGACGGGATTCAGCAGCCGCGTCGACACCATCACCATGCTCGAGATACTCGACTACGGCCCCATCGACCAACCAGAAATCATGTTCGACTTCATGGGATTCGGCCACCCGCCAGACCATCCGGCGCCGCTGTTCGACACCGCGCGCCTGGCCGCGTTGTGGGCGCCGATCGTACATTTAGTTGCCGATGGCGTCGGCTTGCCGCTCGATCGCGTCGACACAACCATCGAAAAGTGGTTGGCGACAGAGCGTTACGAAGTCGCATCGGGCTGGGTTGAGCCGGGGACGATGGGCGGAATGCGGTTCAAGCTCGCAGGAAAGGTCGACGGTGAGGAGCGGGTGGTGCTCGAGCACATCACCCGCATGGGCGAAGGGTCGGCTCCCGAGTGGCCGCGGCATCCGTCGCCGCACGGTGGTTACCGCGTCATCGTCGATGGTCTACCCACGTACACGGTCGACATTGAGATGCACGGACGGGGAAACAATATGCGGGGTTTGACGTATGCGACGGTGATGCGGGAACTCAATGCGATTCCGGCGGTCATCGCAGCCCCACCGGGTCTCTTGTCGACGCTGGATCTACCGGTTATTACCGGCCCGGTCCGCGGCGGGACTTGGCGAGGCGTGCTGCCCGCGGCGGCGAAGCCGTGAGCGAGCACGCGGTCCCGCGGACATCGGCGGACCTGTGGGAGGTCATGCACACCGCGTCGACCGTACGGCGCTATCGCGACGAGCCCGTCTCCGACGAGGTGATCGACACATGTCTACGCGCGGCGAGCTGGGCTCCGTCCGGAGGCAATCAGCAGCCGTGGAAGTTTGTCGTGCTGCGATCGCAGAGCTTGCGTGACGTGGTCACGGCCGCGGCCCACAAGACGTGGGACGTGATGACCGAGTTTTATTCGATCTCGATTGACGATCACGACGCTGACGACCCCAAATCGCGCGTACTGCGAACAATGGCCGAACACATGAGAGTTGGTGGCGCGGCGCCCGTGCTGGTGCTGTTCTGTGTCCAGCCGCAGCGAGGAACCACCGAACTACAGCAGGGGGGCTCAATCTTTCCTGCTGTGCAGAACTTCCTCCTGGCCGCCCGCGCGCAAGGACTTGGCGCGGCGATCACACTGTGGCACGGGTCCTGCGAGGACGAGCTGCGCTCGATGGTCGGAATTCCTGACGACTGGAAGATCGCGTCACTGCTGACGGTGGGCTGGCCGCGCGGCCGACACCACACCGTGCGCCGCAAGCCGCTATCGGAGGTGGCGACGATAGATCGCTGGGACTCGTCCTGGCAGCTGGGGAGCGAATGACGTGCGCTTAAGCGACGCCCGCATAGACCTGCGCGATCACGCCGCGTCCACGAAACGCGCTGTGATACTTCACCCGTCTGGGGTGACGGTGCGGTTCGGCGAACTCGAGGTCAGCGCAAATCGGCTGGCCCATTATTTGCGCCGACAAGGTCTCGCGGCAGGGGACACGATCGCCGTCGTGATGGAGAACAACGAACACATACACGCCGTGATGTGGGCTGCGAGGAGAAGCGGTCTGTACTACACGCTGATCAATACGCAACTGCGCGCTGCCGAAATTTCCTTCGTTGTGGGCGACAGCGGCGCGAAGGCGATCATTTCGTCAGTGGCGATGCGCGCTGTGTGCCAACAGCTGTCGGAATCACTCCCGCGTGGATTGCCATCCGTGGCGCTTATCGCCGACGGTGAACTAGAAGGGTGGCGACGCTATCCGGACTGCGTGGCCGCCATGCCAGCGGCGCCCATTGGAGATGAATGCGATGGGCAGCTTCTCCAGTACTCAGCCGGAAGTACCGGACGCCCAAAGGGAATCCGGCGCCCATTGAAGCCCGCCAGCTCTGTTCGATCGAGTCTTTCGACGCCCGTCTTCGAAGCGCTCGGGGTGACAAGCGATTCCGTGTACATGAGTCCGGCACCGACGTATCACACCGCACCGGCGATGTGGACGATGGCTGCCCAGGCCGCTGGCGCAACCACGGTCATGATGGAAACGTTCGACGCCGAGGGCGCGCTGGACTGCATCGAGCGGTACGGCGTCACCCATGCGCAGTTCGTCCCGACGATGTTCGTCAGGATGCTCCGGCTCCCCAGGGCGACGCGAATGCGGTTCGACCTGTCGACCCTTCAGGGTGTGGTCCATGCCGCCGCGCCGTGTCCACCCGAGATCAAGCGGCAGATGATCGATTGGTGGGGTCCGATCGTCGATGAGTACTACGGGTCCTCAGAAGGCGCGGGAATCTCATTCATCCGCGCCGAAGACTGGCTCCGCCACCCCGGTTCGGTTGGCAAGCCAATGCTGGGAGTGCCGCACATCCTCGACGAGAACGGCAACGAGGTCGCAGAGGGGCAGGTCGGCGACATCTATTACGAAGGCGGCTATCCGTTCGAATACCTCAACGATGCAGAGAAGACCGCTGCGGCCCGCAATTCAAAGGGCTGGGTGACCGTGGGCGACGTTGGTTACCTGGACGACGACGGCTACCTGTACCTCACTGACCGTCGTCATCACATGATCATCTCGGGAGGCGTCAACATCTATCCGCAGGAAACCGAGGATGTGCTGGTGTGCCATCCGCTGGTTGTCGACGCCGCGGTGTTCGGCGTACCGGACGAGGTGATGGGGCAGTCGGTCGTGGCGGTAGTTCAACTAGTCGATCCGACGCGGGCCACACCACAGTTCGCCGACGAGTTGACCGAGTGGCTCCGAAGTCGGCTGGCTCGTTACAAGTGTCCGCGATCGCTGTACTTCGAACCACGGTTGCCGCGCAGCGACGCCGGGAAGTTGTACAAACAGGAGCTGATTAGCAAGTACTCACGGCGTTAAGCTCGGCCGGCCTGACTTCGGCGAGCGAATGAGGCGATGGCGGTTTCTAGTTGGCGATGCGCTGATCACGAATCACGCCCGAGGCAGCCGACGACCCGCGAACTGCCCGGGACGACGGTGGTGATTGGCACGGCGGATGCTGGCCCGGGCGTGGTGCGGAAGCGACCCGCCACCTGAGATACGACCGAGTGCACCCCGACACAGCCTTATCGTCGCTTCGGGGGTGTCGGCCACGGAGTCCCAATCCTCGATGAATGCCGCGTGCTCATCCCGGTGACATACCAATGACTTGGCCAGCGTCGGCGTGGGCGCTCTTGGCCGGCACTTGGGTAGTGCCACCCTCACGGGTACCCGCTGTCGCGCCTGCGGCGATGGTGGAGCTACGCGTGGCCGTCACGCCGAGCCCTTTCTCGCTGTTGAGTTCAGCAATGCGCGACGTGCGCCAACTGAGCGCATAGTTCGCGGGGTGCGTAACCGTCACGCCTGCAACGGTTCCGCCAACGCCGACGATCGCTCCCCAGCCAGGGGTGTAGAACACTAGATCGACAAGTCGCGGCGAAGCTTGGCCACATGCCCTGTGGCCTTGACGTTGTATTGGGCGACCTCGATCTTGCCCTTCTCGTCGACCACGAAGGTCGAACGGATCACGCCCTGCACGGTCTTGCCGTACATCTGTTTCTCGCCGTAGGCGCCCCAGGCCGTCAGCACCTTGCGGTCGGGATCCGACAGCAGCGGGAACGTCAGCTTTTCGGCGTCGCGGAACTTGGCGAGCTTCTCCGGCTTGTCGGGGGAGATGCCGATGACGTCGAGGCCGGCGTCGCTGAGTTCGTGCAGGTTGTCGCGGAAGTCGCAGGCCTGCTTGGTGCAGCCGGGAGTCGAGGCCGCGGGGTAGAAGTACACGATGACGCGCCGCCCCTTGTAATCGGCCAGCGACACTTGGTTGCCGTCGGCGTCGGGCAGACTGAAGGTGGGCGCTTTACCGCCCGGCGCAAGCCGCGTGCTATCGGCCAATTTCTGGGCCCCTTTCTGTTCACCGGAGCGTTGGGGTTATCACCAGCTGATCTAGGGTAGTGCCTCAGGTGCATCAGGCCGACTGGGAGGACAGACACGTGGCGGACCGGGACCCCGAGGCCATCAAGCGCGACATCGACGTCGCCCGCGACCAGCTGGCGGCCACCGTCGACTCGCTCGCTGTGCGGGCCAACCCCCGCCGCCTCGCCGACGACCTGAAGGCGAAGGCGGTCGAGTTCGTCAAGAAGCCCGCGGTGGCGGTGTCACTGGCCGGCGTCGGTGTCCTCGTCGTCGTGGTTGTGGTGCACCGGGTGCGCAACCGCTGACGCGTCACGCCATGCCGGCACCTGTGCCGCTCTGCACGTGCACCGGAATGTCGTCGGCCCAGGGCTGCGTCGTGACCATGTCCTCGACGTCGACATAGCCGCGCTCGAATTCGCCGGTCGCCGCGTCGACGAGCCGGTACTCCTGCCGCTGGATGTGGATGGGCTGCGCGTCGAGGATGACCACCCGCACGTCGCCCGGCTGGAAATTGCACCGCTGCTGTAGCGCCTCGATGAGGCATTCGTTGTGCATGTGCCCGTCGCCGAAGTTCCACCCGAGCACCATCGAGCACAGCACCTCGCCCTCGCAGAGGTTGTAGTCGTCCTCGTCGTAGCCGGCCAGCGCGCGGTGCACCAGGGTGAACAGCGCGCGCCCGTGGGTGTTCATCCCGCGGAACGCCATGGCCAGGTGAAGCGGGACCAGGGTGTCCTCTTTGGAGCCGTAGAGGCGCTCGAGCTGCAGGTGTTGCATCGGCCCGAGCGCGCGCGAGCCGGTGCGGAACTTCTCGTCGACCGACGGCTTGACGCACCACACGGTGGTGTCCCAGTTGCCCGCGTAGTACCGCATGCCCGGCAGGAAGGACACCTTGCGCGGGTAGAGGTTGCCGACGACGACGATGCCGGCGATGACCACGAACAGGATCGCCACCGGCAACGGGTTGGCCAGGTCGGACAGGCCGAGGCGGGCATGCGCGACGAACAGCGACAGCACCCCGAAGATCATGAAGACGTTCCACTCCAAGGGGACACCCATCGGGAAGGCCAGCAGGATGTTCAGGTGGAAGACGATCATCACGAATGCGGCGATCGCTGTCGGCCAGCCGCCGTGGGAGAAGAGCAGGACCAGCGGCACCAGGCCTTCCACGGCGGTGGAGAAATGGGCGATGAAACCCGCCAGCGCGCTGGGCCGCAGGTCGTCCGGATAGTGCTTGAACATCGACCGTTTCAGCGGACCAGACGGGATGAATGGGTTGTTCGCGAGCATCGTCGAAATCACGAACGGGAAGTGCCGGTTGAGTTTTGAGGTGGCGGCCCCCAGCCAGATCACCATGAAGACCACCTTGGCCCCGATGATGGAGTCCGCCCCGGCGAACAGGAAGGCGAGCGCCAGCGGCGCATAGACCTCGCCACGCGCGGCCAGGAAGATCACCTTGTCGCGCAGCCCGACGACGGCCAGGACCGCCAGGATCGCGACGGTGTGCCAGGGCGCCAGCACGCCAATCTCGGTGTGCAAGGCGGGGATTGGGCCGGTGCCGTCGGACACGAGCGCGATGGCAAGCAACACCAGCAGCGCGGCGTAGAGCACCGCGTCGATGGGGCCGCGGACGCTGCCCTTCGTCAACGGCACCCGATCGGGCCACGGCGGCAACCGGATGGTGCCGGGCCGCAGCCAGTACAGGATCGATCCCATCGGCGGGAAGTAGCGGCCGGCCAGCGGCCCGAAGCAACAACCCAGGCCGATGACTTCGAACAGCATCGTGTACAGCACGGCCTTCTCGAAGACGATCGGTTCCGACCACCAGGCTGCGACGCCGGTGAAGCTGCCGATGCCGGTCGTGCACCACCCGAACACCCAGCCGCCCAGGATGTACAGCGCGATCTTCACGCCGTACATCACATGCATCACCAGCGGGGTGCCGAAACCGTTCTCGGCGATGTGGCGCACCATCGGCACGATCCGCTGCGCGCGGCTCTGCTTGCTCCATTCGGCCACGTCGACGACGGGCAGATTCGGCTGGATGAACCCCATTGCGGCTCCTTCGGCGCAGCTTGACGGCGGTCCTGACCACATGGCGTGAGGAAGAAATTACAGCGAGCACTTCTGGCGAGTAGGCAAATGCGGCAAAGGCATGCCAAATTCCGCCAGCCCGCCGCCACGTTCGGGCCGTGGTCGTCAGAGGACGTGCGGCGATAGGGACTCCAGCGGGGGCGGACAGATCACACGGGCGTGACCGCCCTGGACCAAGCCAGTGGGTTGAGTTCGCGAAACGGGTCGTGTGCGCGGACGGCCAACAGCTCGGTCAGTATCGCTTCGAGCGACTGTTGAGTGCTCCTTCTGACCGAGGCAACCCAATCCTCCGGATTCGCGCGGCTGGGCTTGGTGGTATCGATCGGTTCCCCGAAGCGCAGATACATCCGTTGCGGGCGCGGGATGAGGGTGGGGCCCAAGCCGCGCAGCAAGGGCATCGCCATATCGTCGCTACCGGACAGCCTCCTGCTGATCCTCCGGGAGAGCCGACCCAGCGTGCTGTCGCGGCTGACCAGGCTTTTGTAAACGTCGTCCCCACCCACCAGGCCGACGGGGACTATTGGATAACCGCATTCCACGGCGATGCGAGCGAACCCGGTACGGCCTAGCCAGTTGAGGGTGTATTCCTCGCCTTTGAACTTTGCGATCTCGCGGCCGCCGCCGGGGAACACCAGGATGGTCTCGTCGTGCCGCATCAGCTCTCGGGCCGTCTCACGGGCGCCGACTATCCCTCCGTAGGCCGCCATTAGATCGCGGCCGAAACCGGGCTGCTGCCCGAACCTGCGATCGGCGAGTGGTCGGACCCGTCCGCCGAGCGCACGCCGCACGAAATGCGGAATCAGCAGCACCTCGCCTCCCACGAACTGGGTGTGATTGCCCACCAACAGGAATCGGCCGTCAGCCGGCAACGTCTCCACGCCACTCACATAAGGACGGGCGATGTCGATGAGCGGCGCGATGCCGTCCTGAATTCTGTCCAGCGCGTCGCTCAAGATCTGGACGCGGCGCGGGTGGTTCATCACCACCGGGGTGTCGGCTAACTCGCTCACGGGATCCTCTGGGTCGTAGGGCAACGGTGCTGCCATCAGGCTACCAGACGAACTAGTTCGTCTGGTTATGATATTGCTGTGCGCACCACCACCGAACTCCGCGAAACTATCCTCGATGCCGCGCGGACGGAGTTCGCCCAATATGGGCTGGCCGGCGCCCGTATCGACCGCATAGCCGGTGCCGCTCAGGCCAGCAAGGAGCGGCTTTACGCGCACTTCAAGGACAAAGAGGCATTGTTTCGAAGCGTGGTCGCCGCAGACTCGGCGGAGTTCTTCGCCGCGGTCACGCTGCGGCCGGACGCCGTGCCCGAGTTCGCCGGCGACGTCTACGACCTGGCCTGTCGAAGGCCCGAGCATCTGCGCATGATCACCTGGGCCAGCCTGGAGGGGCTCTCGCTGGACCCGCCTCCCGTGGGTGAGTGGGATTCGGTCCCGGCGCGCGACATTGCAGTGATCGAGGCCGCCCAGGCGGCCGGCTACGTCGACGAGATCTGGCATCCGATGGATCTGTTGGTGCTCTTGTTCGGCATCGGCCTGGCGTGGGCGCAGTCGCCGCATCCTGACGCCGTCGCCACCGATCCCGCCATTAGCGCTGCACGACGCGCAGCGGCCGTGGAGGCCGCGCGCCGGGTCGTGCTGCCGGCACATGAGTCAGGACGCGCCGCCGGGGTCTCGACCCCCGGGCGCGCGGCCCGTCACGTCTCTATGCCGTAGCCCCCGCGCAGGTCGGTATGGGCGGCTTTCAACAACCGGTTGCACAGCACCACTAGGGCATCGACGTCAAGGTCCGACTCATCGCCGAGTTCCTTTAGGAACGATGCTTCTTCGTCCTTCAGCGCAGTCCACTTTTGCTTCCGTTCGATCATCGCCTCATCGCTGTTATGAGGGATGTCGACCGTTGCTTGGAGCTGTTGCTTGCACTCATCCAGCTGCGTCAGCGAGTAGCCGTGCTCACGGAATTGGCGGTCCCATTCGTCGAGGATCAATTCGGTGAGGTCGCGAACCGGCTCTGCGGCGTAAATCATCAGCTCGGCGACTCCGTCGTCGAGGCCCAGCCGGCCGCGGAATTCGTACAGCTCCCTGGTGGCCGCCGCGCGCCTTCGGCTGATGCTCTCTTCAGTGACTTCGGTGCCCGCGAGTGGTTCTGCGCCGCGCTTGAGATGAAGGGTCGCGGAGATGAGACGCTTCAGCACCGCCTTCTTGTCCTCGCCGGCCCGCTTCTCGTAGTCGAGCACCAGTGCGTGGTCTCGGTCTTCGCGCTTGGTTCTGGCGTCGATCCGCTTGGTCCAGATCGCCACCGTCGCGGTTGACACCACGGACGCGACCGGCACAAGGGTGGTCGTGAGCAAGGTCTCCCAACTCATAGTGTTACTGCCAGTGTTGCCGGCGCTTGTGCTGACGCGCTCTCCGAGCGTGCACGGACGTGCTCATATCCACGGGGCTCAGTCTGCCTGACTGGGCCGTGGTGCACGAGGGTTTGCCATGGTCACCGAAGTGGACGTCGCGCCGCGGACATGCGCCTAGAGTCGAACGGCCGGCCGCGTATCCACGACTGGCCCAATTTTTGCATCCCACCTGGTTTTTCGGGGTGGTGCTCTCGAGGAGCGTGGCTTATGAGTGGTTGGATCGTGAGCAATGTCCCGTCGTGGTTGCTGTTAGTCGGGCTCAACGCCCTCATCGCGGGCGCGGCAATGCTCGCCCTGGCGTATGTCCGGCATCGATTCCCCGGTCTGAGGGGGGACGAGCGCAGCGAGGTCACGCAATTCGCCTTCTTGTTGGTCGGGTTCGTGTACGCGTTTTTCACAGGTTTCATCGTTACCGCCATGTGGGGTCAGAACAATAATGCGGACGACGCGATGCGGGCCGAGGGCACCACGGGGGTACAGATGGCCAACGGCCTCACCGTGTTCGACAAGGCTGACAGCGACCGAATCCGCCAAGCGCTGCTGGACTATGAACGCGCGGCCGTAACTGAGTGGCCGATGGCCGCCAACGGCCACGCCTACCCTGCGGCCGCCCAGGCCCTGCAGCGCCTGGGCAGCGCGTATCAGGTAGTTCAGCCGCGCACCGATGCCCAAAAGGCTTCTCTCGCTACGTCTTTCGACTCCCTTGACAAGATCAGTCAGGCGCGCACAGACCGGCTAATCCGGGCTCGCACCGCAAACGGGCTGCCCTCGTCGATGTGGATAGTCTTCTTCCTGCTCAGCGGGCTGGTTCTTGGCTGCGTCATCGTCTACAGCGCCGAGAACCCCATCATTCACTACTCGTTGGTCGCGACCGTGGCCGTGCTGCTGGCCACCGATCTGTTCCTTGTCTTGGAACTCGCCCACCCGTATATCGGCGACACTGCGACGTCGCCGGAGCCGCTGAACGCGGTCGTCCAGGCCCTCTCGGCCCCACCGGCGTAGTCGCTATGGGCGGGCTGGAGTCGCACGGTGTCCGGACCAGCGCGACTGACACAGATACCGCCACGGGGTTTGCTGTGGCATGCTGCGATTTGTTAGCGCCCTGATTGGTTCACGCGCCCAAATCTCGTCCTCGGCAAGAAGCACGGCAAGCTCGCCCGTTTGGTCGGGTTCCTCTACGTCAGACAGTCGGCGCATCGACCGGATGTCGACATCGCCCACGGGAGGTATGCATGTCCATGCTGCGGTCAACCCAGCGCGCCGCGTTCGCGGTGGTTGCTTTAGCGGCGGTGGCGACCGTAGCGGGCGGCTGCCATAGCGAATCCAAAGCCAGCCCCGACCCGACCCCCACAAGCAACGCCCCGCGAAACTGCGCTGCCCTGTATAACGGGGACCCGCAAAACCCCGATTGGAGACGATGCATGGGAATGCCGTCCGACTGAGGTCGATTGGCGCTGCCCCCATCCCGCCTGCGGCGGGTACGACGGGAGAACTATCCCTGTCCTCGGGTTATGGGTGGTGCGCCGTCAGGGTTTCGAACCCCGGACCCGCTGATTAAGAGTCAGCTGCTCTACCAACTGAGCTAACGGCGCTTTCGACGGCCGAGACCGCGTACGCGACAATAACAGGCGTCCTGCCGCGGAGTGAAATTCTCAGAATCCTCTCCAGCGTAGCCACCGGGGGATGGTAGGCCCCGCCCGGACGCCGCGGTGACCTCGATCGACGAAATGGCCTGCAGTGCAGCGCACTGTGATCCAGACGGCGTTCCGGGCCTGCCCCTTGACCGCGTCGATGCCCACGCTGGAGGTGTCGCAACCGGTCGTGGGGGCGGTGCTGGGCGTGGTTGTGCTCGACGAGACGCTGGACGCGGGCCGCGCCGGGATGATCGCCTTGGCGGCGGCGGTCCTGGTGATGCCATCGTCAAGCTCGCGCGTGTCGGCGCCGCCTCGACCCGCGATCGGGTCGAGGTTGAACTCGACGACGCGGTCGATCAACCGGCCTGAAGACCCCGCGAAATGGCCTGACGGCGCGATTCGTCACGATCGCGTGACACCGGGTCGGGACCGGCCGATGGCGGCACGCGCGCACGCAAAAACCCATTACAATTCATGCACTGTTTCTGGTCAGCGGTGACCAACTACATCGAATTCCATGGAAGGTCACTCGATGACGCCTTTGCGCAAACGACGATCGTGGCTGGCTGCCGCGATCGCTTCGGTTGCTGTGTTCGGCGTTGCCTGCGGTGGCGGCAACACCGCGGCCCCGCAGAAGGTGATCTTCGACAAGGGCACTCCGTTTGCCGATCTGCTCGTCCCGAAGCTCACCGCCTCGGTGACCGACGGCGCCGTCGGCGTCACCGTCGATTCACCGGTGACAGTGAGTGTCGCGGACGGCGTCCTTGCATCGGTCACCATGGTCAACGAGAACGGCAGGTCGATCAGCGGCCAACTCAGCCCCGACGGGCTGCGCTGGTCGACCACCGAGCAGCTCGGCTACAACCGGCGCTACACGCTGAGCGCGAAAGCGCTGGGCATGGGCGGGGCGGCGAATCGCCAGATGACCTTCCAGACCAGCTCACCCGCCCACCTGACCATGCCGTACGTCAACCCGGGCGACGGCGATGTGGTCGGCGTCGGCGAGCCCGTGGCGATCCGCTTCGACGAGAACATCGCCAACCGCGCCGCGGCGCAGAAGGCCATCACGATCACCACCAACCCACCCGTAGAGGGCGCGTTCTACTGGCTCAACAACCGTGAAGTACGTTGGCGCCCAGAGCACTTCTGGAAATCGGGAACGACCGTCGATGTGGCGGTCAACACCTACGGCGTCGACCTCGGTGACGGCATGTTCGGCGAGGACAGCGTCAAGACCCACTTCACCATTGGCGACGAGGTCATTTCGACGGCCGACGACACCACCAAGACGGTGACCGTGCGCGTCAACGGCGAAGTGGTCAAGACGATGCCGACGTCGATGGGCAAGGACAGCACGCCCACTGCCAACGGGTTCTACATCATTGGCGGGCGGTTCAAGCACATCATCATGGATTCGTCGACGTACGGCGTTCCGGTCAACTCGCCCAACGGATATCGCACCGAAGTCGACTGGGCCACCCAGATGTCCTACAGCGGCGTATTCGTGCACTCCGCGCCGTGGTCGGTCGGCGCCCAGGGACACACCAACACCAGCCACGGGTGCCTGAACGTGAGTCCCAGCAATGCGGAGTGGTTCTACGACCACAGCAAGAGCGGCGACATCGTCGAGGTCATCAACACCGTGGGGCCGACGCTGCCTGGCACCGAGGGGCTGGGTGACTGGAACGTGCCCTGGCCGCAGTGGAAAGCGGGCAACGCCAACACCTGACCCGCGTCAGCCGACCTTCTGCCAGGCCGCGCAGTTCCTGGTCATGAACGCGCGATCGGTCGGCAGAATCTGCACCGCCTGCGGACCGTCGTTGACGTTGTTGTCGATGATGTCGCCGGTGTCCAGGCTGCGCAGCCTCGCCCAATAGCATCCGTAATTTCCGGCGCTGCGGTAGGTGCCCGGTGCGATGTCGCTGCCAACGATGAACGTGCCATTGGCCTCGATGGTCGTTTTGGCCCCCGGCGGTGGTGGCGGCGCGACGGTCACGGTCACCGTCTTGGTCGCTGCGGGCATCGTCGAGGTGACGGTGGTCGCCGTGTGGCTCGACCCGCCGCAGCCGGCCAGAAGGAGGGCGCAGCCCGCGATGACTGCTCGCGGGGCAAGGGGGCGGCGTATCCGGCGACGATTCGGCGGCACGGCCCGCTGTCCCTTCCGCGTCGAGTGCGATCGCGTTGCGCTGGGACGGTAATGCTGCCCAGGCGGTCGGGAAGCGAGAACGCCTCCCAACCGATTGGGGTGAGTGACGGGACTCGAACCCGCGACATTCAGGATCACAACCTGACGCTCTACCAACTGAACTACACCCACCATGCCCGCCCGCCGGGCCGGGGCCCTACGAGCAGCGACTGTCGATATTAGCGGTTCGGTGGCTCGGTCGCCGAATCAATTGCTCCGGTTGGGCCCGGCGTGCCGTCCAGATCGGCGACCACGGCCTCGATCTCGCTGGTAGACGGCCCCGGCGGGGCGACGAACGCCGTCCGGCGGTAGAACTTCAGCTCGCGGATCGATTCGTGAATGTCGGCCAGCGCCCGGTGGGTGAGTCCCTTGACCGGCTGGCCGAAGTAGATCCGCGGATACCAGCGCCGGCAGAGCTCCTTGATCGAGCTCACGTCGATCATCCGGTAGTGCAGGAACGAGTCGAGCGCGGGCATGTCGCGGGCGATGAATGCGCGATCGGTGGCGATGGAATTGCCCGCCAGCGGCGCCGTCTTGGGTTGCTTGACGTGCTCGCCGATGTAGTCGAGCACCATGGCCTCGGCGGTCGCCAGGTCGACGGTGGACGCCCGCACCTCGTCGATCAACCCTGAACGCGAGTGCATTTCGGTGACGACCTCGATCATCGAAGACAGTGCCGCATCGTCGGCGTGGATCACCACGTCGACGCCGTCACCCAGAACGTTCAAATCGGCGTCGGTGACCAGGGCCGCGATCTCGATCAACTTGTCCGAGCCGAGGTTCAGCCCGGTCATCTCGCAGTCGATCCACACCAACTCGTCTCGCACAGCGCTCAGACTAGGCCCAACTGGCGCTCACGTTGTCCGTCGCCCCCAACTCCGCCGGAGAAGTAGTGTGAGCGTTGCCGGACCGCATGCCGAACCACTGGAGAACAGGGGGGCGCAGCACGATGAGCACCGAATCAGCGGAGACACCCGCACGCCGGATTGCCGACGGCTATGCCGTCGACGGACAGGCACTCGAACTGGGCACGGTCGTCGTTGACGGCGCAGCCGACCCGACGGCACAGATCCGCATACCGCTCTCCACAATCAATCGGCACGGCCTGGTGGCCGGCGCGACCGGAACCGGCAAAACCAAGACGCTGCAGCTGATCGCCGAACAACTCAGCGCGGCGGGCGTTGCGGTGATGATGGCCGACGTCAAGGGTGACCTTTCGGGCCTGGTTCGGCCGGGCCAGGGCAACGACAAGACCGCCGCCCGGGCCAAAGACACTGGCGACGACTGGGCGGCGACCGGATTCCCGGTCGAGTTCCTGTCGCTGGGCACCGGGGGAGTGGGCGTACCGGTACGCGCGACCGTCGCCAGCTTCGGTCCGGTTCTGCTGTCGAAAGTGTTGGGGCTCAACGCCACTCAAGAGTCGACGCTGGGACTGATCTTTCACTGGGCCAAGGAGAACAATCGTCCGCTGGTGACGCTGGACGATCTGCGCGGCGTCATCAGCCACCTGGCCAGCGACGAGGGTAAGACCGACCTGAAAGACCTCGGCGGGGTGTCGTCGACGACGGCGGGCGTCATCCTGCGGGCACTGGTGAACCTGGGCGGCGAGGGCGGGGACACGTTCTTCGGAGAGCCGAAGCTTGACCCCAACGATCTGCTGCGCGTCGACGGGCAGGGGCGCGGCATCATTTCGTTGCTGGAGTTCAGCGGTCAGTCGTTGCGCCCCGTCATCTTCTCCACCTTCCTGATGTGGCTGCTGACCGACCTGTTCGCGGTGCTGCCGGAGGTCGGTGACGTCGACAAGCCCAAGCTGGTCTTCTTCTTCGACGAGGCCCACCTGTTGTTCGCCGATGCCTCCAAGGCCTTCCTCGAACAGGTCGAACAGACAGTCAAGCTGATCCGCTCCAAGGGCGTGGGGGTGTTCTTCTGCACCCAGCTCCCCACCGACGTGCCCAACGACGTGCTCTCCCAGCTGGGCGCCCGCATCCAGCACGCGCTGCGGGCATTCACTCCGGACGACCAGAAAGCGCTCAGCAAGACCGTCCGCACCTACCCGAAAACCGATGTGTACGACCTGGAGTCGGCGTTGACGTCGCTGGGAATCGGTGAGGCCGTTGTCACCGTGCTGTCGGAGAAGGGCGCACCGACACCCGTTGCGTGGACCCGGATGCGGGTGCCTCGGTCGATGATGGCCTCGATCGGCACCGACGATATCGCGCAGGCGGCGAAAGACAGTCCGCTGCAGGCGAAGTACGGCCAGAAGGTTCAGCAGCCGGCGCGGCCGCAGCCCGGCCCGCAAGCCCAATCGGGGCCGCAGCCGCCGCAGGTCCAGTCCGGTTACCCGCCAGTGCCGGCGAACGAGCCGGTGCCGCCGATGCCGGAGCCGGCGGAGCCCAAAGGGCCCGGCTTGCTGGAAAGGCTCTGGCACGACCGGGAAGTGCAAAGTGCGGTGAACACCGGCATCCGCGAACTTATCCGCATCAAATTCGGCAACGGCCGCCGGCGGCGGAAGTAACGGCTAGCTGCCGCCCAGTTTCTTGTAGAAGCTGCCCACGATCGGCGCCACGATCGCGCGCGGCGCGTAACCGCTCGCCACCGACATCGCCTTCGACGTCAGACCGGGGACGACCCGCATCTTGTTGCGCGCCAACGCATCCAGTGACACCTGGGCGGTGTGCTCGGTGGAGATCCACAGGAATTCCGGCACCAGTCGCTCGACCAGCGACCGTTCGGCGTCGTCGGGCAGGTCGGTGCGCACCGGTCCCGGTGCGAGCAGCGTGACGTGCACACCGGAGTGGCGCAGCTCGCCACGCAGCGATTCGCTGAAGGTGTTCGCGAACGCCTTGGTGGCCGCATAGGTCGCGTTGTAGGGAATCGGCGAATTGCCCGCCGCCGAACCGGAAATGAGGATGCCGCCGGACTTGCGCTCGACCATGCCCGGCAGCACCGCCAACGTAAGGTCGTGCACGCCCAGCACATTCAGCTGCAGCTGCGCCTTCTCGGTCGCCGGGTCCAGCGTCGCCACCGGGCCGAAGGTCGCGGTGCCGGCGTTGGCGCACAGGATGGAGATGGGTCGGGCGGCCAGTTCGTCGCACAGTTTCGCCCGTTCCCCGGGATCGGCGAGGTCGGCGGGCCGCACCTCGACCGCGACGCGGTACTTGTCGCTCAGGCGGGCGGCCAGCTCGTTGAGCAGGTCTTCGCGTCGTGCGGTGACGATCAGGCTGTGTCCGCGCGCTGCCAGTTCGGTGGCCAGCGCTTCGCCGATGTTCTGCGAAGCTCCGGTCACCACGGCACGCGCGTCTGGGCTGGGCGCGGGGATCGGCATGAGCCAATCGTAGACAGGCGCCGCGGCGTGGCCGGGCGCGGCGGGTCGGCCGCGAAACACGTAAACACATAGAGTGCCGAGCATGGGCCAGCCGTCGTCGGGTTCACTCGCGCCCACGCCCTCCCGGGTGGTGGCGTGGGCGCTCTGGGACTGCGGCTCCACCGGACTGAACGCCATAGTGGCTACCTTCGTCTTCTCCGTGTATTTGACCAGCAGCGTGGGGGTGGGCATATCGGGCGGCACCTCGCCGGCGAGCTGGCTGGGGCGGGCGGCGGCCATTGCCGGGTTGACCGTCGCCCTGTTGGCGCCGGCCGTCGGAGTCTGGGTGGAGTCCCCGCATCGCAGGCGGGTGGCCCTGAGCGTGTTGACCGCTCTGGCCGTCGCGCTGACATGCGGGATGTTCTTCATCCATGACCGCCCCGGCTACCTATGGGCGGGGCTGGTGCTGATGGGAGCGACCGCGGCCTGCGGCGATCTGGCCAGCGTCCCGTATAACGCGATGCTGCGCCAACTTTCGACGCCGCTGACCGCCGGCCGGATTTCGGGGTTGGGCTGGGCGGCCGGTTATGTCGGCAGCGTCCTGCTCCTGCTCGTGGTCTACACCGGATTCATCTCCGGGAAGGGCTCCGGGCCGGATGCGACGCGCGGGCTGTTTCGGACACCTTTGCACGACGGCCTGTACGTTCGGGAGGCGATGCTGGTGGCGGCGGCATGGCTGGCCATTTTTGCGCTGCCATTGCTGTTGGTCGCGCACCGGCTCCCCGACTCGACCGAGGTGCACGAGCCGACGAGCATGCTCGGCGGCTATCGCAAGCTGTTTACGGAGGTCGTTGCCGAATGGCGGCGCGACCGCAACCTGGTCTACTTCCTGTTCGCCAGCGGGCTCTTCCGGGATGGGCTGGCGGCGATCTTCGCCTTCGGCGCCGTGCTCGGCGTCAACGTGTACGGCATCTCCCAGGGCGACGTGCTCATCTTCGGGGTGGTGGCCAGCGTGGTGGCGGCGGTGGGCGCGGTGGCGGGTGGGTTCGTCGATCACCGCATCGGGTCGAAACCCGTCATCGTCGGGTCACTGGCCGCGATCGTCGTCCTGGGAATCACTCTCATGCTGCTGTCCGGCTCGGTGGCCTTCTGGATTTGCGGGCTGCTGCTGTGCATGTTCATCGGGCCGTCGCAGTCGTCCTCACGTGCGCTGCTGCTGCAGATGGCCAAGCACGGCAGGGAAGGCGTCGCGTTCGGCCTGTACACCATGACCGGGCGGGCGGTGGCGTTCGTCGCCCCGTGGCTGTTCTCGGTGTTCGTGGACGTATTCGGCGCCGTGCGCGCCGGTCTGGGCGGCATCTCGCTGGTGCTGATCGCCGGGCTGCTCGCCATGCTGGCGGTCCGGGTGCCGGCCCGGGGCGCCCTCGCGGGCGAACCGTCGTAGAGCGCTCAGCCCCGGGCGTCGCAGATGGTCAGGCCGACGCCGACGCGCTTGCTCATCTGAGCGCCGTCGACGGTGACCGAGCAGGTGACGTTGTGACCGATGTTGACGATCGTGACGTTGGCCGGGTGTGCCGCCGACTTGGCGAGGCTGACCTCTTTGGTCCAGGGCAGCTCGACGTTGAATTCGGTTTGGATCAGGCCCCCGGTGTCGATGTACATGATGCTGATGGCGCGGCCCTCGCCGGCCACGCTGTAGACGACGTCCTGCAGGGCGGCCGGGCCGGTCGACTCGGTGGGCGTCGGCAACCCGCCGGTGGGGGGCACCGGGGCGGGGATGCGCGGCGAAGACGTGCGTGTCGACGGGCTCGGCATCGGGGGCGTCGTCTCCGGCATCGCGGGCAGCGGCGGGACGGCGGTCTGGGTCTTGATCGCGTTGTTCACCAGCACCAGAGCGATGACCAAGGCAACCACCAGCAGCACGGCCGCGCCGGCGACGATCCAGAGCCATCGCGGTGGAGGCTTCGGGCCTTCGGGCGGCGGGGGAGCCGAGCCCTGCTGCAGCTGCCCCGACGGAGGAAGCTCCTGCTGCCAGTACGCCGGCAGTTGCTTGGTCGTGTTGGTGTCGTTCATCCCGGGCGCCCACGGCGGAGCTTGCGCGCCATAGGCCGGCGCATAGGGCGCCTGATCGGCGTAAGCCGGGTCGACGGGTGGCGGGTACCAGGCGCGCTGCTGGCCCGATCCCGGCAAAGAGTCAGTGAACCGATCGGTGGGACGTGAATCGTTCATGTCCACCTCATAGCTTGCAAGAGTACCTGCGCCGGGCGCTCGGACGGCGAATCACCTCATGGGCGGCGACTCAGGGGCAATCGTTCCCCGCGGCGAGAGCCGCGACCGTCATCGCGCGCATTACCGCGCGGGACCGTGCGGCGCGCGCGTGCTTGCCGCGCGAGGCGTCGGTGGATTTCATGCTGTGGGGCGTCGAATTGAGCAAGCCGAAAACCGCGTGGGCGGTCAGCCGCGCATCGGCCTCGGCGAGGTCGGGATTGAGCTCGCGCAGCACGCCGACCCAGACCTCAACGTATTGGCGTTGCGCCTTGCGTACCTGCTTCTCAGCCGCCTCGGGCAGGTGCGCGAGGTCGCGGTCCTGGATGCGGATCAGGTCCGGTTCGCCGAGCGCGAAGTCCAGGTGAAAGTCGATCAGACCGTCGAGCGTTGCGGACGGGTCGTCGGAGTTGAGAGCCCGCACGTCGCGGGCGCCGGCAAGCAGTCGGGCGCTGATGCCCACCAGCAACTCGACGAGCAGCGACTCCTTGTTGGGAAAGTGCCGGTAGATCGCCGGGCCGCTGACGCCGGCGGCGGCGCCGATGTCTTCCAGGCGTACGGCGAGAAAGCCGCGTTCTGCGAACAGCCGCTCGGCGGCCGATAGCAGCTGTTGACGACGGTCGGATTTCAACTGGCTGCGTCGATTTGGAGCATCGGCGGGCCCGGGCTGGCCGTCGGAGGTGGACGTTGTCATGACGAACCCCCGTCCAGTTGGTTAATCGCCACTAACTTAGCACGAGTTATTCACGATTAACCTGCGGTAACGGACGGCGACCTCCGGTGTCCTCGTCCCTGGACCAGCGGGATCGACGATGGTATTGTCGCTCTGAGTTAATGAGGATTAACTCAAAACGCCCCGCCCGACGGCAAGGAGGCTGCTGCGGCGATGGACAAGGTGGTGGCGACGGCCGCTGAGGCGGTTGCCGACATAACCGACGGGTCTTCCCTGGCGGTCGGGGGCTTCGGGTTCTGTGGCATCCCCGAGGCTTTGATCGCCGCGCTGGTGGCCACCGGGGTGCGTGACTTGGAGACGGTGTCCAACAACTGCGGCGGAAACGGTGTCGGGCTGGTGCACCTGTTGGTGCACAAGCGGATTCGCCGAGCCGTCGCCTCCTACGTCGGTGACAACAAGGAATTCGCCCGCCAATTCCTCGCCGGTGAGCTCGAGGTGGAACTCACCCCGCAGGGCACGCTGGCGGAGCGACTGCGTGCCGGTGGCATGGGAATCCCGGCCTTCTATACCCCGGCGGGAGTGGGTACTCCCGTCGCCGACGGTGGGCTCCCGTGGCGCTACGACGCCTCGGGAGCGGTGGCCGTCGTGTCGCCGCCCAAGGAGACCCGCGAATTCGACGGTGTCACCTACGTTCTCGAACGGGCGATCCGCACGGACTTCGCGCTGGTGCACGCCTGGAAGGGCGACCGGCACGGCAACCTCGTCTACCACCGCGCCGCTGCCAACTTCAACCCGGACTGCGCGCAGGCCGGCAGGATCACCATCGCCGAGGTGGAACACCTCGTCGAGCCGGGAGAGATCGACCCCGCTGCGGTGCACACCCCCGGTGTCTTCGTGCAACGAGTCGTGCATGCGCCCGATCCCGCCAAGCCGATCGAGAAGCTGACGGTGCGCTGATGCCATGGAGTAGAGAGGGTTTGGCCGCGCGGGTGGCCGCCGAATTGGAGGACGGTCAATACGTCAACCTCGGTATCGGGATGCCCACCCTGGTCCCCAATCACATCCCGGCCGGCATCACCGTGGTCGTGCATTCGGAGAACGGCATCCTGGGCGTGGGACCTTATCCCCGGCCCGAGGACGTCGATGCGGACCTGATCAACGCGGGCAAGGAGACGGTCACCACGTTGCCCGGCGCGGCCTTCTTCGGTTCCTCGACCTCGTTCGGGATCATTCGCGGTGCGCACCTAGACGTCGCCGTGCTTGGGGCGATGCAGGTCTCGGCCACCGGTGATCTGGCCAACTGGATGATTCCCGGAAAGATGGTCAAGGGCATGGGCGGTGCGATGGACCTGGTCCACGGCGCCCGCAAGGTGATCGCGATGATGGAGCACACCGCGCGCGACGGGAGCCCGAAAATCGTTGAGCGATGCACGCTTCCGCTGACCGGCGCGGGCTGTGTCGACCGCATCATCACCGATCTGGCGGTCATCGATGTCCGTGACGACGGTTTGCACTTGGTCGAGACGGCGCCGGGCGTCTCGACCGACGAGGTGATCGACAAGACCGAACCGCCGCTTGTGCTGGCGACAACCGGGAGGCTTTCGTGAGTTCATCCGTGATGACCGCTCCATCGTTCGCCGATGAGCACCGCCGGTTGGTCGGCGAGTTGAACGCCAGGCTGGCGGCTGCGGCACTGGGGGGCAACGAACGCGCGCGGGAGCGCCACGTCAGCCGCGGCAAGCTGCTGCCGCGCGAACGGGTGGATCGACTGCTCGACCCGGGCAGCCCGTTCTTGGAGCTCGCCCCGCTGGCCGCCAACGGCATGTACGACGACGAGTCCCCGGGGGCTGGGATCATCACCGGGATCGGCCGGGTGTCGGGACGCGAGTGTGTGATCGTCGCCAACGACGCCACGGTCAAGGGCGGCACCTACTACCCGATGACGGTCAAAAAGCACCTGCGCGCACAGGAAGTCGCACTGCAGAATCGCTTGCCCTGCATCTACCTGGTGGACTCCGGCGGCGCCTTCCTGCCGCGCCAGGACGAGGTGTTTCCCGACCGCGAGCACTTCGGCCGAATCTTTTACAACCAGGCGACCATGAGCGCCAAGGAAATTCCGCAGGTGGCCGCCGTCCTCGGATCGTGCACGGCCGGCGGCGCCTATGTGCCGGCCATGAGCGATGAGGCCGTCATCGTCCGCGAACAGGGCACCATCTTTCTCGGCGGTCCGCCGCTGGTGAAGGCTGCGACCGGTGAGATCGTCTCGGCCGAAGACCTCGGCGGTGGCGACCTGCATTCGCGGGTCTCCGGGGTCACCGACCATCTTGCCGACGACGACGAGCACGCGTTGCGGATCGTCCGCGCGATCGCGGCAACCTTCGGACCGCGCGAGCCCAGCCAATGGGACGTGCTGCCTTCGGTCGAGCCCAAGCACGCGCAGAGCGAGCTCTACGATATGGTACCGCCGGATCCGCGCGTGCCCTACGACGTGCACGAGGTCATCATGCGCCTGGTCGACGGCAGCGAATTCAGCGAATTCAAGGCCAACTACGGCAAGACGCTGGTGACCGCCTTCGCGCGCATCCACGGGCATCCCGTCGGCATCATCGCCAACAACGGCGTGCTGTTCAGCGAATCCGCTTTGAAGGGCGCCCATTTCATCGAGCTGTGCGACAAGCGCAAAATTCCGCTGCTGTTTCTGCAGAACATCGCCGGGTTCATGGTCGGCCGCGACTACGAGGCCGGCGGCATCGCCAAACACGGCGCCAAGATGGTGACCGCCGTGGCCTGTGCCCGGGTACCCAAGCTGACCGTCGTGATCGGCGGATCGTATGGAGCGGGCAACTATTCGATGTGCGGACGGGCGTACTCCCCGCGCTTCCTGTGGATGTGGCCCAATGCGCGCATATCGGTCATGGGCGGCGAGCAGGCCGCCTCGGTGCTGGCCACGGTGCGCGGTGAGCAACTCGCCGCGGCCGGCAAACCGTGGCCGCCCGATGAGGAAGAGGCGTTCAAGGCGCCGATCCGCGCGCAATACGAGGACCAGGGCAACCCGTACTATTCGACCGCGCGCCTGTGGGACGACGGCATCATCGACCCGGCCGACACCAGAACGGTTGTCGGGCTGGCGCTTTCGGTATGTGCCCATGCCCCGTTGGAGCCGGTCTCCTACGGCGTCTTCCGGATGTGATGAATATGTTTGAAACCGTATTGGTAGCCAACCGCGGCGAGATCGCCGTCCGGGTAATGCGGACGCTGCGCCGGCTGGGCATCCGGTCGGTGGCGGTATACAGCGACCCCGACGCCAACGCCCGTCATGTCCTGGAGGCCGACACGGCCGTCCGCCTGGGTCCCGCCCCGGCCCGCGAGAGCTACCTCGACATCGGCAAGGTGCTGGATGCGGCGGCACGCACCGGAGCTCAGGCTATCCATCCCGGCTACGGATTTCTTTCCGAGAACGCCGAATTCGCCGCCTCCTGCGAGCGTGCCGGCGTGGTGTTCCTGGGCCCGCCGGCACGGGCAATCCAGGTGATGGGCGACAAGATCACCGCCAAGAACGCGGTCGCCGCCTTCGACGTGCCGGTGGTGCCCGGTGTGGCCAAGCCCGGACTGAGCGACGACGAGTTGGTCGCGGCGGCCGAAGAAGTCGGATATCCGGTGTTGATCAAGCCGTCGGCGGGCGGTGGTGGCAAGGGCATGCGCCTGGTCGACGATCCGAGCCGGCTGCGCGATGCCCTGCTCGGCGCCCGGCGGGAGGCCGCCTCGTCGTTCGGCGACGACACCCTGTTCCTCGAGCGATTCGTATTGCGCCCCAGGCACATCGAAGTGCAGGTTCTCGCCGATACCCACGGCAACGTGGTGCACCTCGGCGAGCGCGAGTGCAGCCTGCAACGCCGCCACCAGAAGGTGATCGAAGAGGCGCCCTCGCCGTTGCTCGACCCGCAGACCCGCGCCCGCATCGGAGCGGCTGCCTGCAACACGGCCCGCAGTGTCGATTACGTCGGCGCGGGCACGGTGGAGTTCATCGTGTCCGCCGACCGGCCGGACGAATTCTTCTTCATGGAGATGAACACCCGGCTCCAGGTGGAACATCCGGTCACCGAAGCGGTTGCCGGCCTGGACCTGGTGGAGTGGCAGCTCCGGGTGGCCGCGGGCGAGAAGCTGGGGTTCGCGCAGGACGACATCGAACTGCGGGGCCACGCGGTCGAGGCCCGGGTGTACGCCGAGGATCCCGCGCGGGGGTTCCTTCCCACCGGCGGCCGGGTCCTGCACGTCGCCGAACCCTCCGGCGCCGGCGTGCGGGTCGACTCCTCACTGCTGGCGGGCACGCACGTCGGCAGCGACTACGACCCGATGCTGAGCAAGGTGATCGCCCACGGGGAGGACCGCGACGAAGCGCTGGCCAAACTCGACGGGGCGCTGGCGCGGACCGCAATCCTGGGTGTGCAGACCAACATCGAATTCCTCCGGTTCCTGCTCGCCGACGAGCGGGTGCAGGCCGGTGACCTGGACACGGCGCTGCTGGACGAACGCGTGGCGGACTTCGCGCCGATGCCGGCGCCCGACGACGTACTCGCCGCCGGCGGCCTCTACCGTCAGTGGGCGCTGGACCGTCGTGCCGCGGGCAACCCGTGGGCGGCGCCGACCGGATGGCGGGTCGGGGGCGCGCCGGCGCCCGTACGCACCGAGATGCAGACCCCGCTGCGCAGCGAGACCGTGTCAGTATGGGGACCACCTAAGGACGCCCGGGTACAGGTCGGTGTGGGTGAGATCCATTCCGCGAGCGCGCAAGTCGACGGGGCGCGGATGGACGTCACGCTGGACGGGGTGCGCCGCGAATACCGCTGGGCCGAGGCCGACCGTCACCTGTGGATCGCCGACGAGCGGGGGGCGTGGCACCTGCGCGAGGCCGAGGAGCACAAGATCCACCGCGCGGCCGGTGCGCAGCAGGCCGAGATCCTCAGCCCCATGCCCGGCAGTGTGATCGCGGTGCAGGCCGCCTCCGGCGCCGAGGTAGCCGAGGGCGACGTGGTGGTGGTCGTGGAGGCGATGAAGATGGAACACTCGCTCCCCGCGCCGGTTTCGGGACGAGTGGAGCTCTTGGTGTCTGTCGGCGATCAGGTCACGGTCGACCAGGTGCTGGCCCGGCTGGTTCCCGAAGAGCCTGAAGCAGCAGCCGATTCGAGTAAGGACGAAACATGACGACATCGATTACCGCGGGAACGCTACCCAAGGAATATCAGGATCTTCGCGACACGGTGGCCGAGTTCGCGCGCGCCGTCGTCGCCCCCGTATCGGCCAAACACGACGAAGAGCACAGCTTCCCGTACGAGGTCGTCGCCAAGATGGGCGAGATGGGGTTGTTCGGCCTGCCATTCCCCGAGGAGTACGGCGGCATGGGCGGTGACTACTTCGCGCTATCGCTGGCGCTCGAGGAACTCGGCAAGTTCGACCAGTCGGTGGCGATCACCCTCGAGGCCGGCGTCAGCCTCGGCGCGATGCCGATCTACCGCTTCGGCTCCGAGGAACAGAAAGCCAAATGGCTGCCGGACCTGACGGCCGGCCGGGCCCTGGCCGCCTTCGGGCTCACCGAGCCGGGCGCCGGTTCCGACGCGGGCGCCACCCGGACCACGGCCCGGCTCGACGGCGGCGAGTGGGTGATCAACGGCAGCAAGCAGTTCATCACCAATTCCGGTACCGACATCACGAAGCTGGTCACCGTCACCGCGGTCACCGGCACCGTTGCCGATGGCAAAAAGGAGATCTCGACGATCATCGTGCCCAACGGCACACCGGGATTCACCGTCGAGCCGGTCTACAGCAAGGTCGGCTGGAACGCCTCGGACACCCACCCGTTGAGCTTCGCCGACGCGCGCGTCCCGGAGGAGAACCTCCTGGGCCCCCGCGGCACCGGCTACGCAAACTTCCTGTCCATCCTGGACGAGGGCCGCATTGCGATCGCCGCGCTGTCGACCGGCGCCGCGCAGGGCTGCGTCGACGAGAGCGTGAACTACGCCAAGGAACGCCAGTCCTTCGGGCAGCCGATAGGCTCGTATCAGGCGATCAGCTTCAAGATCGCGCGGATGGAAGCACGCGCTCACGTCGCGCGGACGGCCTACTACGACGCGGCCGCGAAGATGTTGGCCGGCAAGCCATTCAAGAAGGAGGCGGCCATCGCGAAGATGATCGCGTCGGAAGCGGCGATGGACAATGCGCGTGACGCCACGCAAATCCACGGCGGGTACGGCTTCATGAACGAGTATCCCGTGGCGCGTCACTACCGCGACAGCAAGATCCTCGAAATCGGTGAGGGGACCACCGAGGTCCAGCTGATGCTCATCGCTCGATCGCTGGGGCTGTCATGACGGACCGCAAGTCGATCATCCAGCGGGGCCTGTGGTTCGAGGAATTCGAGATCGGCACGACGTATCTACACCGGCCCGGCCGGACCATCACCGAGGCCGACAACGTCTTGTTCACCACGCTGACCATGAACACCCAGTCGCTGCACCTGGATGCGGCGTGGGCCGCCGAGCAGCCCGGCTTTCGGGGCGAGCGGCTGGTGAACTCGATGTTCACCCTGTCCACGCTGGTCGGACTGTCGGTCTCGCAGCTGACGCTGGGCACCATCGTCGCCAACCTCGGCTTCTCCGAGGTGTCGTTCCCCAAGCCGGTCTTCCACGGCGACACTCTCTACGCGGAGACCGTGTGCACCGCCAAGCGGGAGTCGAAGAGCCGGCCCGGCGAAGGGATCGTCACCCTCGAGCACACCGGGCGCAACCAGCATGGCGACATAGTCGCGCGAGCCGCGCGCACAACTCTGGTCCAGAAACGCCCGAGCGACGAGGAGGCCGAGTGAACCTGCAAGCCGCCGGCCCGGGTTGGTTGTTCTGCCCCGCGGACCGCCCCGAGCGGTTCGCGAAGGCCGCCGCCGCGGCCGACGTGGTGATCCTCGACCTCGAGGACGGCGTGGCCCAAGCGGACAAGCCGGCCGCGCGCAAGGCGCTGCGGGAGACCCCGCTGGATCCCGAGCGCACCGTGGTGCGCGTCAACGCGGCCGGCACCCAGGAGCACGGCCGCGACCTGGATGCCCTGGCCGAGACCCCCTACACGACGGTGATGCTGTCGAAGACGGAGTCGGCCGCGCAGGTGTCGGCGCTGGCGCCGCGCGACGTCATCGCGCTGATCGAGACCCCCCGTGGGGCGGTCTTCAGCACCGAGATCGCCGCCGCCGAGGGGACCGTCGCAATGATGTGGGGCGCCGAGGATCTCGTCGCGGCCCTCGGCGGCAGCTCCAGCCGCCTGGCCGACGGCACCTACCGCGACTTCGCCCGCCACGTCCGGTCCACGGTCCTGCTGGCGGCGTCCACCTTCGGCCGGGCCGCGCTCGACGCGGTGCATCTGGACATCCGCGACGTCGACGGGTTACGCGCGGAAGCCGACGATGCCGTCGCGGTGGGCTTCCACGGGACCGTCTGCATCCACCCCACCCAAATTTCCGTCGTGCGAGACGCCTATCGCCCCAGTGAGGAGAAAGTCGACTGGGCCCGAAGGGTATTGGACGCGGCGCGGACCGAACGCGGCGTTTTCGCGTTCGAGGGACAGATGGTGGACTCGCCGGTGCTCAAGCATGCGGGAATGCTGGTGCGCCGGGCGGAGCAGTCCGCCGCGGGGTGACCGTCGAAAGCCGCCCGGCCCGCGGCGCCACTGGGCGCGACACGTGCGCGATCACCGCGGTCTCTTCACATTTGAGCGCATAATGGTGAGTACGCCAGTGTCGCGGCGAGCGGAGCCTTTCGTGTAGCTGGCGATCGACTTCGGCTCGCGGTGGGTCCCGGCTGTGGCTGTGACCCCTGCGGCACCGAGGTAGGGAGACGGTATGGCGACGGTGCCTCAACTGCCGATGACCGTCGACCTCGAGCCGGTGCAACTCGTCGCCGCGGACGGGACACCGACGCCCGAGCCCCGCTATGGCCGTGACCTTCCCGTCGAGACACTGTGCTGGCTCTACGAGATGATGGTCGTCACCCGCGAGCTGGACACCGAGTTCATCAACCTGAAGCGCCAGGGAGAGCTGGCGTTGTTCGCGTCGTGCCGCGGTCAGGAAGCCGCCCAGGTGGGCGCGGCCGCCTGTCTGCGTAAGACGGACTGGCTGTTTCCGCAATACCGTGAGCTTGGCGTCTACCTCGTGCGCGGCATCCCGCCCGGCCACGTCGGCGCGGTGTGGCGTGGAACCTGGCATGGCGGACTGGAATTCACCAAGAAGTGCTGCGCCCCGACCTCGATCCCGATCGGCACCCAGACCCTGCACGCCGTCGGGGCGGCGATGGCCGCGCAACGCCTCGGCGAGGATTCGGTCACGGTGGCCTTCCTCGGCGACGGCGCGACCAGCGTGGGCGACGTACATGAGGCGCTGAACTTCGCGGCCGTGTTCGCCACGCCGTGTGTGTTCTTCGTGCAGAACAACCAATGGGCAATCTCGGTGCCGATCCACAAACAAACCGCGGCACCATCCATCGCGCACAAGGCAATCGGCTACGGCATGCCCGGGATACGAGTGGACGGCAACGACGTGCTGGCCTGCTACGCGGTGATGGCCGAGGCCGCCGCGCGCGCCCGGGCCGGCGGTGGTCCGACCCTGATCGAGGCGGTCACCTACCGGCTCGGCCCGCACACCACCTCGGATGATCCCAGCCGCTACCGGACCCAGGAGGAGGTGGACCGCTGGTCGGCGCTCGACCCGATCCCGCGCTACCGCACTTACCTGCAAGGTCAGGGATTGTGGTCGAACCGCCTCGAGGACCGCGTCGCCGCCCGCTCGAAGCGGATGCGCACCGAACTGCGCGACGCGGTGTTCGGTGCACCCGATTTCGACATCGACGAGGTGTTCACCACGGTGTACGCCGAGATCACGCCGGGGCTGCAGGCGCAACGCCAAGCGCTGCGGGCCGAACTCGACCGAAGCGATGGGGAGGCCTGAATGACTCAGCTCGCTGATCGCCCGGCGAGCCCCGGTGACACCCTCACCGCCACAACGGAGAACGCCGGCGCGCAGTCGCTGACCATGGTGCAGGCGCTCAACCGTGCCCTGGTTGACGCGATGGCCGCCGACGACCGGGTGCTGGTGTTCGGCGAAGACGTCTCGGTCGAGGGCGGGGTGTTCCGGGTAACCGAAGGGCTGGCCCAAACGTTCGGCGAGCAGCGCTGTTTCGACACGCCGCTGGCGGAGTCCGCCATCATCGGGATCGCGGTGGGACTGGCGCTACGCGGGTTTGTGCCGGTTCCGGAAATTCAGTTCGACGGCTTTTCCTACCCGGCCTTCGATCAGGTGGTCAGCCATCTGGCGAAGTACCGCACCCGCACCCGCGGCGAGATCAACATGCCGGTGACGGTGCGGATCCCGTCGTTCGGCGGAATCGGTGCCGCCGAACATCATTCGGATTCCACCGAATCGTATTGGGCGCATACCGCGGGCCTGAAAGTTGTGGTTCCGTCCAGCCCGGCCGACGCGTACTGGCTGCTTCGCCACGCGATCTCTTGCCCGGATCCGGTGATGTATCTCGAGCCGAAGCGGCGCTATCAGGTCCGCGGCGATGTCGACACCGAGCGGCCCGAACCGCCGATCGGACGGGCGGCGGTGCGCCGGCCCGGCTCCGACGTCACCGTCGTGACCTACGGCAGCTTGGTCAGCACCGCGGTCGGCGCCGCGGAAGAGGCGCAGCGGCAACGTGGTTGGAGCCTGGAGGTCATTGACCTGCGGTCACTGGTCCCGTTGGATTTCGATACGGTGGCGGAGTCGATTCACCGGACCGGACGTTGTGTGGTGATGCACGAGGGGCCGCGCAGCCTGGGATACGGCGCCGGGTTGGCCGCCCGCATCCAAGAGGAGATGTTCTACGAACTGGAGGCGCCAGTGTTGCGCGCCTGCGGGTTTGACACTCCCTACCCGCCCGCGCGACTGGAGCGATTGTGGCTACCGGGGCCCGACCGGCTGCTGGACTGCGTCGAGCGTGCGTTGGGACAGCCATGAGCACCGACGAGCGGGTCAAGTCGTTCCGGGTTCCCGACCTCGGGGAGGGATTGCAGGAAGTGACGGTGACCCACTGGAACGTCGCCGCGGGCGACGACGTCGAGCTCAACCAGGTGCTTTGCTCCGTCGAGACCGCCAAGGCGGAGGTGGAACTGCCCAGCCCGTATGCGGGGCGCATCGTCGAAACCCACGGTGGCGAAGGCGATGTGCTCCCGGTGGGCGCGGTGCTGGTGCGCATCGACACCGCGCCGCTGAACGGCGACGTCCCCGCGGCCTCCGAGCAGCTGCCCACGTTGGTCGGCTACGGCGCCGACGCCGGCATCGACGTCAGCCGGCGGAGCGGCCGCCCGCGCGCGGCCCCGCCGACCCGCAAATTGGCCAAGGAACTGATGGTCGACCTACGCTCGCTGCAGCGCGATCCCGACGACATCATCACCCGCGCGGACGTGCTGGCGGCGGCTGACCAGAACGGGGCCGACGTTCGACCCGTCCGCGGCGTGCACGCCCGGATGGCCGACAAAATGACGGCGTCGCACCGGGAGATCCCGGCCGCCAAAGTCAGCGTCGCGGTTGACTGTACCGAGTTGTTGAGGCTGTCCGACCTGGCGTCGGCAGAGCAGCGGATCACGCCGTTCGTCCTGACAATGCGAATGCTGGTAATTGCGCTGCGCCACAACGAAATCCTCAACTCGTCGTGGGTCGACTCGCCCGAGGGTCCGCAGATTCGCATAGATCAGCGAGTGCACCTGGGATTCGGAGTGGCCACCACACGCGGGCTCCTGGTCCCCGTGATCACCGACGCGCACAACATGACCACCCGCCAATTGGCCATGCGGGCAGCCGAATTGATCACCGGCGCGCGGGAAGGCACGCTCACGCCGGGGGAGCTGCGCGGCTCCACCTTCACCGTGTCGAACTTCGGGGCCCTGGGCGCCGACGACGGCGTGCCGGTGATCAACCATCCCGAAGCGGCCATCCTGGGGATGGGGTCGATCAAGCCGCGCCCGGTGGCGATCGGGGATCAGGTCTTGGTACGCCCTACGATGACGCTGACGTGCGTGTTCGACCACCGCGTCGCCGACGGCGCGCAGGCGGCCCGGTTCGTCACCGAGCTGAGGGACTTGATCGAGTCACTAGCGACCGCGTTGATCGACCTGTAAAACCTCACGGGTGCGGCGGAACGGGGCACCAGAACAGGCCGCAGTTGAAGCTCGGCGCCCGCGAAGGCGGCGGTGGCGGATACGCGGGCGGGTTGTCGGTATCCCAGCACTGATTCCAGTACTTGTTCTCACCCCATGCCGGGTTCCACGGCTGGTTGGGGCACCAATACACCTGCGGCGCCGGGCTTGGCTGGGCGTGTGCCGTTCCGGCGACCAGCGCGAAGCCGGCCGTCGCGAGGCCGCTGGACAGAAGGACGCCGGAAACGGCGCGGGTGAGGGTACGGGTGACTTGCACGCTGCATGTCCTTTGTTCATGCGCCAGGGAGGTTGGCGTCTTCGCAGCAATCACACAATGTGTGCTCTGCTACCGATCCCAACCTGTTGACCATGATGGCACTACCGGCGTTGTGCCGCGGCCAATCGCTGAGCAAACTCCGGCGACTGGATGGAGTAGGCCTGGGGGCCGAGCTCCGTGCGCATGGCGAAGACGTGTTGCTCGTGGTCCAGCGATCCCGGGCTGACGGTGGCGCGCATGGTGGCCTTCGTCGCCAGCACCACCTCGCGCGGGGCGGCCGCGGGCCCCGCGGCGAGCTCCAGCGCTGCGGCGACCGGATCGTCGGCGACGGAAAGCGCCAGGCCGTGGCGCACGGCGGCCTCAGCGTCGAAACGCATGCCGAAGAGCAGGGCCGCGCGGGCCACCTGCGGGCCCACCGACCGCTGCAGCATCCAGGTCGCACCCCCGCCGGGATGCAGGCCGAGCTTCTGGAACCGGGCGTCGAACAGCGCCGCCGGACCGGCGATGCGCACGTCGGCCGCCAGTGCGAGATTCAGACCCGCGCCGACGGCCGCGCCGTTGACCGCGGCGATGGTGGGCAGCCGGCAGCTGCCGATGGCCATGAAGCCGTCGTAGAGCTGCTGCAGGCCCGTCTCGGCCTTGTCGCCGCCCGCGGCGCCGAGCGCGCTGAGGTCCGCGCCGGCGCAGAACGCCTTGCCGGCCCCGGTGACCACCAGGGCGTGCACGTCGGGGTCGGCCTCGGCCCGCTCCACGGCGGCGCGCAGGCGCGCGGACATCTCGGCGGTCACCGCGTTGCGCCGGTCGGGGTCGTTGACGGTGACGAGCGCGATGCGATTTTCGACGGTGAACAAGACGAGGTCGGATTGGGCCATCAGGCACCTCCGCGGCTTGGGTTTGGCGGGTCCGGGCGACGCACGATGCTGTGCCGTCGGCCGCGACTCCGGGGCAGGGTAAGGGTACTGCGCGACCTGCTCGCGGATGGCAACCGGTGTGGGCGCGGTCGCTGTGTGTTTCGCCCAATAGGCACCAGCGGGAACCGTTGCCTTCGCATTCGGTCTTGACCGGCAGGGGATTGGCTTCCCTCGGGACGCGAACGCTATTGGAGGTCGGCTGCGGGCATTTTCAAAGAATGGTTGTGAAAAAGCGAATGCGTTTGCCATTGGGCGCTCGAGGCGACCCTCAAAAGGGTGCCGAGCACGCCACGTCGTTTACTGACGGGGATGTGATTCAGGACCGAAAATGCGCGACCACGCTTGAACCGGCGCCCGAGAAGAGTCACACACTGAGCCCAAAGCCTTGACTGCTTTTGCTCACCCGCATTCGGGTCTAGCCAACTTCTTCGCCAGCTGATCGAGCGCCGCTTGGCGCCGTCTGACGGCACATGCTCGTTGATCCCGCTGCGTCCCTTGGATCACCGTGGTTGGCAACGTGTCGTAGCGGAACCTCGTGTTCGCATAGTGGATTGCCGCATCGATCATTTCGATGTAACGCTCCGCTTCGTCCACGGCGCACGTGCCCTCGATGCGCTGGACTTCATCCCAACAGGGATAGGAGGAGTACCGGGCATCGAGCCGTTGCTGCGAAACCTGGGATCCGAAGTAGCCACGCCAGTCTCGGCTTAGCCACCCCCGTGTCTTGACCTCAACTTTGATCCTGTTCCCCAGCCCGGCTACGAACTTGGGTTCTCCAACTCGCACCACCGGTTGCCAGTCGTCCGACGTCACATCGACCACCCCTCGAATAGAGACGCCCTAAGTCATAATCCCCCGGCTAGCGTCATCTGCTCGCACGACACGCCAATTGTCGTTCCCTAACCGTCAATTTGGCAAACTTTTAGCGACCGGCGGCATCGCGGCACTTGTTGGGAGCCTTTAACGCCGTCGTGTCTTGCGGCGCAGCGACGGTGCGCGAGGCCAGCAAGAAGCCTTTGAGAATCCGCAATGGCCTGCCGCTGATGTTGATGCCGGCCGCAGAGAGCGCCGGCCCAAAGGCGCCGACGGCAGGACGCTAAATGCGAATCGTGGCGGAGAACAAGACTGCGGACAAGGAAATCGGTTCCGTGCGCCTGGCGATTGGCGGTTCGCGGTTGCACGCCGACTATGAGATGGGCGACGCTTGGGCATCAATGCATTGCGGGGCTAACGAGGGGACGCGCGATGGCGAAGGTTCTGTTCGTCGTGACCGGCGCAAGTTACTGGACGCTCAAGGACGGCACGAGGCATCCGACGGGCTATTGGGCCGAGGAGTTCGCCGCCCCTTACCGCGCACTCACCGACGCCGGTCACGAGGTCGTGGTGGCCACCCCGAAAGGTGTTGTGCCGCATGTGGATGTGATGAGCCTGCGCCCGTCGATGGCCGGCAGTGAAGAGATCGCCCGGGAGCTGGAGGAGATCCTGCGCTCCGCAGAGGAATTGCGCCGGCCGATCGAGTTGGCCGACGCCCGCCTCGAGGACTATGACGCCGTCTACTACCCGGGCGGGCACGGCCCGATGGAGGACCTGTGGCAGGACGCGGACTCAGGCCGGCTGCTGACCGCGGCACTCGCGTCCGGCAAGCCGCTGGCCATCGTCTGTCACGCTCCGGTCGCCCTCATGTCGACTCGGCGAAACGGAGCTTCACCATTCGCCGGCTACCAGGTCACGGCTTACACCAACGACGAAGAGGACGCCGTCGGCCTGCGAGAAAAGGCGCGGTGGACCGCCAAGGACGAACTGGTGAAGCTGGGCGTCGACTTCTCCCGCGGCGAGGTCTGGAAGCCCTACACGGTGAAAGACCGCAATCTCTTCACGGGTCAGAATCCGGCCTCGGCGGCCCCTTTGGCGAAAGAGTTCATGAAGGAACTCCGTTAAGGGAGTGCCGCAGGCCATGCGGGTTCACACTTGTGGAATGAACCTCTGTGATTGCACCGCCTATGCGCTGAGCGCAGCGCCCCCGCGGGTGGCCTGATCGTGCCCGCCGGTGGGCCCGAGCTGGAGCCGCGCCGCCCGTTGAAAGGCCTCTCGGACATCCGCGCGTTCTTTCACACGAACAAGGTGCCGCTGTACTTCATCTCGCCGACCCCGTTCAACCTGCTAGGCGTCGACCGCTGGATACGAAACTTCTTCTACCTCACGTACTTTGACTCTTTCGAGGGCACACACTCGCGCGTGTTCGTGCCCCGGCGACGTGACCGCCGCGATTTCGACTCGATGGACGAGGTGTGCAGCCACCTCTTGTCCGATTCCGAGACGCTCGAGTTCATCGCCGGTAAAGGTCCCGGCGGCAAGTGCTGCTTTGTGATGATGAACGAGGAAATCCAGGCCCTCGCGCGGTCCGCCGGCCTCGAGGTCATGCATCCGCCGATCGAGCTGCGCAATCGCCTGGGCTCCAAGATCGTCATGACGCGCCTGGCCAGCGAGGCGGGGGTGCCGAGCGTGCCAAACACGATCGGGCGGGCCGGCTCCTACGACGAACTGCTGGCGCTCGCACAAGGCGCCGGGTTAGGGGATGACCTCGTCATCTCGATCGCGTACGGCAATGCCGGCAGCGGGACGTTCTTTGTGCACGGTCAGCGCGACTGGGACCAGCACGCCGGTAACCTGGTCGGGCAGGACCTCAAGGTCATGAAGCGCATCCGCAATGTGGAGGTGTGCCTCGAGGGTGCAGTGACCCGCCACGGCACGGTGGTCGGCCCAGCGATGACCAGTCTCGTCGGTTATTCGGAGCTGACGCCGAGCCGGGGCAGCTGGTGTGGCAATGACATCTGGCACGAGGTGCTGCCGCCCGCCCAGACGCATGCCGCGCGAGAAATGGTGACAAAGCTGGGCGACGTCATGCGCCGCGAGGGTTATCTCGGTTATTTCGAGGTGGACCTGCTGCACGACCTCGACTCCGACGAGCTCTACCTCGGCGAGGTGAATCCGCGCCTGAGCGGCGCGAGTCCGATGACGAATCTGACCACCGAGGCCTACGCCGACATGCCGCTGTTCCTCTTTCACCTGCTCGAGTACATGGACGTGGAGTACGAGCTCGACATCGACGAGATCAACTCCCGCTGGGAGCGCGGCTACGGCGAGGACGAGGTCTGGGGCCAGGTGATCCTCACCGAGACCTCGCCGGATATCGAGATCTTCACCGCGACGCCGCGCACCGGGGTATGGCGCATCGACGACGACGGTCGGGTCTCCTTTTCGCGAACCGCCAACGACTGGGCCACGCTGCTCGACGGCTCCGAGGCCTTCTACATGCGGGTCGCGGCGCCCGGCGACTTGCGTTCCGAGGGCGCCCAACTCGGCGTGCTCGTCACCCGCGCACACCTGCAGACGGACGACTATCAGCTCAGCGACCGCTGCCAGCGCTGGGTCAAGGGTATGAAAGCGAAGTTCACCTCAACGCCCCTGACGCCCGCCGCGCCGATCGTCTCGCGACTCGTCGCGCGCGCGTGAGCCGCCCGGCCGGTATCGCACTGCACAACTGGCTGTCGCCGCCGTACGCGCGGTGGTCCTTCCAGCATGTCGAAGACATGGTGCCGACCGCGGTAATCCCCCGGGGGGCCGGGCCGGTCGCGCGCCTTCCGGCCGCCCGTGCTCCCGTGGCCGAAATTTCGGTGACCAACACCAACGGGACGGCCACCACCGTCGGCGCGGTAATGGCCGCCACCGTCACCGACGGGTGGGCCGTCACCCACCGCGGCTCGACGGTGGCCGAGGAGTACCTGGACGGCATGACGGCCACGACCCGGCACCTGCTGTTCTCTGTGAGCAAGTCGATGGTGGCGGCGGTGACCGGCGGGTTGTACGGCTCCGGTGCGATCGATCTTGACGCGCCGGTCACGAGATACGTTCCCGCCCTGGCCAATTGCGGCTACGCCGGCGCGACGGTGCGCCACCTGCTGGACATGAGGTCGGGCATCGCCTTCTCCGAAAATTACGACGATCCGGCCGCCGAGATCCACCGTCTCGACCAGGCGATGGGGTGGGCACCCAAGAGCGGCCCGGACGTCCCTGCCACGCTGCACGACTTCCTGCTGACCCTGCGGCAGAAGTCGGCTCACGGCGGACCGTTCGAATATCGCTCGTGTGAAACGGACGTCCTCGGCTGGATCTGCGAGGTCGCTGCCGGCCAGCGGATGCCCGAATTGATGTCGGAACTGTTGTGGAGTCGGATCGGCGCCCAACGCGACGCCACCATTGCCGTCGACTCGGTCGGGACCGGGTTTTGCGACGGCGGCATCAGCGCCTGTCTCACCGACATGATCCGGTTCGGCTCGCTGTTCCTGCGCGACGGTGTCTCGCTGACCGGGGAGCAAGTGGTGCCGGCGGCGTGGATCGCCGACACCCTCGACGGCGGCGCCGACTCCCGTCAGGCATTCGCCGCCAGCCCCGATCACGACACCGATCTGCCCGGCGGGATGTACCGCAACCAGATGTGGTTCCCGTACCCGGGCAGCAACGTGGTGTTGTGCCTGGGCATGTGCGGCCAGATGGTCTACGTCAACCGCTCCGCGGAGGTCGTCGCCGCCAAGGTGTCCACCCAGCCGCACTCCCATGAGCCGCACATGTTGGACACGCTGCGCGCGTTCGACGCGGTGGCACACGAACTGGCCGGGGTCACCGGTTAGTGCCTGCCGTCGGCGTCAGGTGTGGACGATCCATCCCGCTTCGGTGAAGGGAGCGGGTTGCGCGGGATCGTTGATCGTGATGTACAGGTCGCCTGCCGCAGGCATAGCGAAGCCCACGAAACCATGCGTGGTCTGCCCGTCCTGAAGGCCGCCCGACTGCAGCGGGGGCATCTTGTCGAGCCTCTGGTAGTCGACCGCAAGCGTTGCCGGCTGGGGCGCATTGTCGGGATGGGTCAACGGCTGACTGCCGCCGCCGTAACCCGCGAATATGTAGTTCCGGTCGAATTGGAAGAACCGGTGGGACGTCGCGGTGATGGTCAATTCCGCGACGTTGCAGCCGGGGCCAGACGGATTCGCAAAATGCGAGGCGCACCCCGGCGGCAACCACGTTGCACTGTCGACAGTGATGTCTGCGGTCGCGCCGCTGGCCGACCGCACATGCACGGGCACACCCAACTGACCGATCGGAAACGGTGGATTCTCGGGCGTGGGATCAGCCGATGCGATGGGACCCGAGCATGCGGCAATGGCCACGGCAACCGCGGCTGCAGGAATCACCGATTCCGCGCGCACCCCGGGGGGTTACCCGCAGCGCTGCCGCACGCAAACCCGTCCGAATAGTTGGTCGGGAGCTAGTCACGGTTCGTCGACGCTTATCGATCGCGGCACACGCGCTCGCGGCACAGCAACGATAAGGAACTGCTACCTGCCATCCGGCGCTTGCGCGGCATGTCGAGTGCAGGGGTCTTGGCAGGCGCAATTAACCCCGGGCAGTACTTGGTGTGCGACGCCGACGCCGCTGTGAATGGTGACGACCGCGACGATCCCGCCGCTCGCGGAGACTGCTGCGGCAATGAGCATTGCAACTGCGAAGCCATGGCCGAGGGGTTGCCCGATGCCGGCATCGATTCCGGCCACGGTTGGCAAGGCCGCGACGGCGAGCAGTCCGGCGAGGCGCGCGACGGCGTTGTTGACGCCTGAAGCGGTTCCGGCAAGCTCCTCCGGCACGGCGGCGAGGACCGCCGCGGTGAGCGGCGCGACGGTGATCGCCAAACCGAGGCCGAAGACCGCGACTGCGGGCAGCACCGCTTCGAAGTATGACGCCCCCGGGGTGATGCGGGCCATCAACGCCAGTCCGGCTGCGGCAAACAGGGGGCCTACCGTCATGGGCAGCCGCGGACCCAGGCGCTCGGCGAAGGCACCGGCGCACGGCGAGCCGAGCAACATGATGATGGTGGTCGGCAGGGTTGCGAGGCCGGCAGCTAACGCCGAGTAGTGCAGGGTTTGCTGCAACTGTAGTGCCAGCAAAAAGAGAGCGCCCCCGAGCGCGGCATAGACGGCGAGCGTGGTGAGGTTCGCGCCGGTGAATTGGCGCAAGCGAAATAAGCGCAGGGGTAGGACCGGGGCGGCGGCACGCGTCTCGATCAACGCAAACGTCACGAGTGCCGCTACGCCAATTGTGGCGGCTGCCACGGTGATTGGCGTCCAGCCGCGAGAAGGCGCTTCGATCAGCGCATAGATCATTCCGGCGAGGCCGACCATCACCGCGGCGGCGCCCAGGACATCCGGGCGTCCTCGCGCGGCGGTGTTGCGCGATTCGGGAACGTGACGAGCCGTAATCCACCCGGCGGCGGCGGCCAGCGGAATGTTCAAGAAGAAGATCCACCGCCAGGACGCGGCGTCGACAAGCCAACCGCCGATCAACGGGCCGAGTGCCGTGGTTACCCCGGACATCCCTGCCCAAATCCCCACGGCACGCGCCCGGTCTTGGTCTCTGATTCCGACGTCGATCAATGCAAGGCTGCCGGGAACCAACGCTGCCGCGCCGACGCCCTGAACGATGCGTGCGCCGATCAACCAGCTCACGGTCGGCGATAGTCCGCAGGCGAGCGAGGCCGCGGTGAAAACGGCCAAGCCGCTGAGAAACACACGGCGCCGACCATAACGGTCGCCCGCCGCGCCTCCGGAGAGCAGCAACGCCGTCAGCGACAGCAGATAGCCGTCGAGTACCCACTGCTGGCCGGCCAACCCGGTACGCAGGTCCCGCCCGATAGCGGGGAGCGCGACGTTGACCACGGTGCTGTCGAGAAACGCGATGCCGGAGCCAAGGACCGCCGCTGCGACCAGCCACCGTGCAGCGGGCGACGTCAACGGCACTCGCTGCGCGGCAATGACTTTCCGTTCGGTGGTCATCCTCGTGTTCGGTAGGCGCTCCACCGATCCGGGTCGTCTTCCAACGCGGCACGGTCCCAGCCGGCATTGATGGCCGCCGCTTCATAGGTGTCTTGGAGAAAACCGAGCAGCGTCCGATCCGGATCAGCCGCCTGCCGGACAACCTCATACGGTAAGACGTACTCACCGAGCTCTTTGCGGTAGCCAGCGTTTGCGGGACCGACGGCGTGGTCACCGAACCCGTCGGGCTCCGGATAGGCGTAAGCGTAGAACGCGCCCTCGTCACCGCCGCCGGGCCAGAACCCGCAGCTGCTCAGTTCGTGTGAGTAGCCCTCGACCATGACCCAGTCTCCGCAATTCGGCGCCCCGCCGGGATGGCGGGGTGCTTTGCGGCCGGAAAACCGAGTGCACGCGAGATCCATTGCGCCCCAGAAGAAATGTACCGGGCTGACCTTGCCGATAAAGCGGGACCGGAATTGACCAAGTACCCGGTCGGCCTGCAGGAGCTGGCGCCAGAACAGGTTGGCGGCGGCAGGGTCGTACGACGCGTGCTCGCTGTCCTCGGCGAACGGCAGGGCTGGGTCGACTTCGTTAGGATGCGATTGGATGCTTGTGGTGAGTCCTAATTCATCCAGTGTCCGCATGGTCTGCGCGTAGAACTCGGCGACCGACATCGGTTCCAGCGCCACGGCACGGGTGGCTCCGGTGCTGCTCCGAATCAGCAACTGGTGATCTATGAAGTCGAATTCGATGTCGAAAACCTCGGTCCCGTACGGGATCGTCGAAGTCGTCAGCCCACGGGGAGTCACGTACGAAGTGACCTGCCACCAATGGTTGACCATCGGCGAATGAGCGAGTCGGACCTTGCCGACGATCTGCATCCACATGTGCAGTGTGGCCCGCGTCGGCGCCCAGTCGTCAATTCGCAGGCTCGGCCACGCATCGCTGGGTTGCGCCATTGGCTGATCACTCCTGGCTCGGTGCCGCTTCCGTGCGGCCAGGCGTTTAGTCAAGCACTTACCCGCGCTGTGGACGAGGCGTAAGGTCTTTTCACGCGCCGCGGCCTATTCGGACATAGGGGGTCCTTAAGCGCACCGCGGTCGTTAGGTGTGGAATCGATGTCCGGTATGCACTTTGGGATCTTTACGGTCGGCGACGTCACCGATGATCCGACGACGGGCTACACACCCACCGAAGCCGAGCGCATCCGTGCCACGGTGGCGATCGCGAAGAAAGCCGAAGAGGTCGGTCTTGTCTACCCCTGGTTCGGCCAGGGCGGCCGCAGCGGCAAGGAACTCCGTTGAGAGCAACGTCTGGATCACCCTTCTTGGTGTTGGGCGCCACCGGTGGGCAGGGCGGCGCGGTTGCCAGCGCGTTGCTGGCCCTAGGAGCCCCGGTGCGCGCAATGGTGCGGCGTCCTGACGCGCCGTCGGTTCGTCGTCTGCATGAGCGCGGCGTCGAGATTGTCGTCGGCTCTCTCGATGACCACAATGCGCTTGGAGCGGCGGTGCGCGGCGTCGCAGGAGTATTCGCGCTGACCACTCCGTTCGACGCGGGGGTCGACGCCGAGCTAGCCCAGGGTCGTGCGATCGTCGGGGCGGCCATCGACGAGCAGGTGCCACACCTGGTCTTCAGTTCAGTCGCCGGAGCGGATCAGCACACCGGTGTGCCGCATTTCGAAAGCAAAGCGATCATCGAGGCGGAGCTGACCGCTAGCGGCGTGCCGTACACCATTGCTGCCCCCACCTACTTTTTCGACAACGCCCTCGGCGGAACCGACCGCATTCATGCCGGGGTGCTCGATCTGCCGCTGCCGCCCAATCGTCCGTTGCAGCAGTTGGCCCGCCCAGACTTGGCGGCGTTTGTCGCAAAGGTGCTAGGCAATCCGGAGCCGTACCTGGGGCAGCGCATCGAGCTGGCCGGCGACGCCGCCACGCCGGCGCAGATGGCCGACGTGCTCAGCGCGGCCTTGGGGCACAGCGTGCGACACGAACAGACCCCGCTCGACTCCATCGCCAATCCCGATATGCACGCGATGTGGCAGTTCCTCAACGGCCCCGGCTACCGCGTCGATATCGAGGCTCTGCACGCCGCGAACCCGGACATCCGGTGGCAGTCCTTCGCCGAGCGGGCGCGGCACGCCTTCGGGCCCCGAAGCTAAAGGAGGCGCGGACAGGAATGAACGTTCTGGCGGGAAGGCGGGCACTGGTCACCGGTGGCTCGCGCGGGATCGGCGCGGCGATCGTTAAGCGGTTGGCCGCCGACGGCGCGATGGTGGGATTCACCTACGCAGCTTCGGCAACCGCGGCAGACACGCTGCGGGCGGAGGTGTCGGAACGGGGCGGCACGGCGGTGGCCATTCAGGCCGACAGCGCCGACGCGCAACAGGTCACCGACGCGGTCGATGCCACAGTGGCGGCCTTCGGCGGTTTGGACATCCTGGTGAACAACGCCGGGTTGAGTAAGTCCGGTGTCGCCGAATCCTTTGCGCTACAGGACTTCGATCGGATGCTGGCAGTCAATGTTCGGGGCGTATTCGTGGCCATCCAGCGGGCGATTCCCCACCTAGGTGCCGGTGGCCGCATCGTCACCACCGGCAGCATCTTCGCGGACCGCGTTCCACGTCCGGGCAGCGCCGTCTATGCCATGACCAAGGCCGCGCTCTCCGGGCTGACGCGCGGGCTGGCCCGCGAGCTGGGACCGCGCGGCATCACGGTCAATGTCATCCAGCCGGGGCCTACGGCAACCGACGCCAATCCCGATGCGGGCGAATTCGCCGATGCCATGCGGGAACTCACGGCGGTCGGTCACTACGGCCGCCCCGAGGACATCGCCAGCGCCGTGGCTTACCTGGTAAGCCCGGAGGCTCGCTTCATCACCGGCATTGCCTGGAACGTCGACGGCGGTTTCACCGCCTAACCAAGACTGTCCGATGCCGCTGCTCGGTACGCTCAACTCCCTGATCAGGGAGGGTCAGCCGAACGGGTTTAAAGCATCAATCGGAACACTGTCAGGCATCACCCGGAGACCAAATGTCAACGATGAGCCGACGTCCTACCCGGGTGTGAGTCCACCCGCATGAATCGAAAGTGTGACCCAAGGATTAGCAGCGCTTTTACCCAGACGTTTTTGGGGAACGATCACTGTGACCACTGGAAAATCTTGGTCATCCGTATCCGCAGGGAAGTTAGGGGCGTTGTAGATGTCCGCTCAAGGGAACGCTGGAAGCGCGCACCTGAAACCGCCGGTCGAGAAGGTCCGGTCGCACTACGACAAGTCGAACGAGTTCTTCAAGCTCTGGCTCGACCCGTCGATGACCTACAGCTGCGCCTACTTCGACGAACATCCCGACCCGCAGAATTTGACCAAGACGCTGGAAGAGGCGCAGTACGCCAAGCGCAAGCTGGCCCTGGACAAGCTCAACCTCGAGCCCGGCATGACCCTGCTCGACATCGGCTGCGGCTGGGGTTCGACGATGCGGCACGCGGTGACCGAGTACGACGTCAACGTCATCGGCCTGACGCTCAGCGAGAACCAGTACGCACACGATGTGGAGAAGTTCAAAGAAATCGACAGTCCCCGCCGCATGGAGGTGCGGATCCAGGGCTGGGAGGAATTCCCCGACGAACCGATTGACCGGATCGTGTCGCTGGGCGCGTTCGAGCACTTCGCCGACGGAGCGGGCGACGCGGGATACGAGCGTTACGCCGTCTTCTTCAAGAAGTTCTACGACCTGCTGCCCGACGACGGCCGGATGCTGCTGCACTCGATCGTGGTGCCCACCACCGAGGAGGTCAACGCGCTCGGCTTGAAGACGACGATGACCCTGCTGAGGTTCATCAGCTTCATCCTCAAGGAAATCTTCCCGGGCGGTAGGTTGCCCCAGGTTCACCAGATCGACCGGTACGCCACGGACGCGGGATTCAAGGTCGAGCGCCATCACTTCATTGGCAAGAACTACGTTCCGACGCTGAATACCTGGGCGGACGCTCTCGAGGCACACAAAGAAGAGACGATCGCGTTGAAGGGGCAGGAGACCTACGACATCTACATGCACTACCTGCGGGGCTGCTCGGACCTCTTTCGGGACGGTTACACCAACGTTTGTCAGTTCACGATGGTCAAGTAGTCGGCTGTTAGGGGTCACCAGGCATCACCCGAAGCCGAAACGTCAAGCATCAACTGACGTCCGACGTCAAACTTGGTGCCCCCGGCACGACTCGAACGTGCGACCTAGGGATTAGAAGGCCCTTGCTCTATCCACCTGAGCTACGGAGGCAATGTGCAGGTCAGTCTATTCCAACGGCGTGTCGCGAGACGACTCGCCGCCGCGACGCGCGCGAAAAGCGTTCCCGCGCCACGGTTATCGGTTATGGTTGGGACCCTCGACACACGTGCAACACCGGCCGGTAACCGGCCGTTTACCGCAACGAGGCGTGTGCAGATCGTCGAGGGGTGGCGTTGCTATGAGCGTGACCACGCACCTGACTTCACGGTGCTCATGGGCTGGTACCCAGGCAGGACGCCTGGCGGCCGACGCGATGGATGCTTACCGGGCCGGCACGCTGTTGCTGCGCGGCTCGCCGTTCGCGCTGGGTTGCCTCGTGGGCTGGCTTTCGACGGAGTTTCCACCGCACGTGCTGACCGGGCATGCGCTGTCGCGGGTCGCGCACCCGTCCATCGGCCGCGTCGGCACATCCTGGGCCGCGCAGCGGGCGGATAGGGCGCTGACCGCCGCGCTCGAGGAGTCGTTTGGTCCAGACTTCCGCGAGCAGGTGTGCCACCCGAGCAGCATCAAGCCGGCCTGCGCGCCGCGCAGCGGCATGTTGAACAGGCCAGGGCCGCATCGCCGGTACGCGGCGCAGACGTCAAACATCTCCTACGGTCCGGGTGGGCGGGACAACCTGCTCGACATCTGGCGCCGCCATGACCTGGCGCCGGGGCGGCGGGCGCCAGTGCTGATCCAGGTCCCCGGCGGGGCGTGGACCGTCGGCGACAAACGAGTGCAGGCCTACACCCTGATGAGCCGCATGGCCGAACTCGGCTGGATCTGCGTCTCGATCAACTACTGCAAGAGCCCACGTTCGACGTTTCCCGCGCACCTCATCGACGTGAAGAGGGCGATCGCGTGGGTCCGCCAAAACATTGCCGACTACGGGGGCGATCCCGACTTCATCGCGATTACCGGCGGCTCGGCCGGCGGACACCTGGCATCCCTGGCCGCGCTCACCCCGAACGACCCGGCGTTCCAACCCGGATTCGAAGACGCCGACACGACGGTTCAGGCCGTCGCGCCCTATTACGGCGTGTACGACTTCACCGATTTCGAGAACATGCACGACTTGATGCTGCCGTTCCTGGAGCAGTTCGTGGTGAAGGCCCGCTACGCCGACAAGCCCGAGCGGTTCAGGGCGGCGTCACCGGTTACCTACGTGCACAGCGACGCGCCGCCTTTCTTCGTGCTGCACGGCGAGAAGGACGAGTTGGTTCCCAGTGGCCAGGCCCGGGGCTTCTGCGCGGCGTTGCGCGCGGCCGACGCTGCCACGGTGGCCCACGCGGAGCTCACCAATGCGCACCACGCGTTCGACATCCTGTCCACGGTTCGATCGCGGCTGGCCGCCGACGCCGTCGCCGATTTCTTGGGTGTCATCTACGGCCGGCGCGTCAGCTCCCTGCTGGACTTGGACCAGCTGGCAGCCACGTCGGCCAGCTGAGCCCGGGCCCTCGGTCACCGGCGCGGCGGTCCGACCGCTCCTTTCACCAGCGCGGCAACCCGACTAGCGTTGTGTTGGCTATGGGGTTGGCGGGGCCGAGGCAGGAGGCTTGATCGACGGTGACAGGGCTGGCGCGTCGGGCGGAGGACCATGACTGAGTCCGTCGAGGTCGTGAAATTGTCCGACCAACTTGGACCGGTCGACTATCTGATGCATCGTGGTGAAGCGAATCCCCGGACTCGGTCGGGGATCATGGCGCTGGAACTTCTCGACACCACGCCGGACTGGGATAAGTTCCTGACCCGATTCGAGAACGCTTCCCGACGGGTGTTGCGGCTGCGCCAGAAGGTTGTCGTGCCGACCCTGCCGACCGCGTCGCCGCGCTGGGTGGTGGATCCCGATTTCAACCTCGAGTTCCACGTGCGCCGGATGCGGGTGGCCGAACCCGGCACACTGCGCGACGTCTTCAACCTCGCCGAGGTGATCCTGCAGTCGCCCATGGACATCTCCCGTCCGCTGTGGACGGCCACCCTGGTGGAGGGCCTGGCCGACGGCAAAGCCGCCACGCTGCTGCACGTCAGCCATGCGGTCACCGACGGCGTCGGCGGTGTGCAGATGTTCGCGGAGATCTACGACCTGGAGCGCGACCCGCCTTCCAAGCCGACGCCCCCGCTGCCCATCCCGCAGGACCTCACACCCAATGACCTGATGCGGCAAGGCATTAACCACTTGCCCACCGCCGTGGTCGGCGGTGTCATGAGCGCGGTGTCCGGGGCGGTGTCGGCTGCCGGACGGGCCGTCCTGGAGCCGGGGTCCACCGTGTCCGGAGTCGTGAGTTACGCGCTCTCGGGCATGCGGGTGCTCAATCGGGCGGCCGAGCCGTCGCCGCTGTTGCGGCGCCGCAGCCTGGCCACCCGCACCGAAGCGATCGACATCCCGCTCTCCGACTTGCACCGGGCGGCCAAGGCCGGCGGGGGCTCGATCAACGACGCCTACCTCGCCGGCCTCTGCGGAGCCCTGCGGCGCTATCACGAGGCGCTCGGAGTGCCGATCAGCACGCTGCCGATGGCGGTACCGGTGAACCTGCGGGCCGAGGCCGACACGGCCGGCGGCAACAGGTTCACCGGGGTCAACCTGGCCGCGCCCGTGGGTACCGTCGACCCGGTCTCGCGGATGAAGAAGATCCGCGCGCAGATGACGCAGCGCCGCGACGAGCCCGCGATGAACATCATCGGTTCGGTCGCGCCACTGCTGAGCATCCTGCCTACGGCGGTGCTCGAGGGCATCACAGGCTCGGTGATCGGCTCCGACGTGCAGGCCAGCAACGTCCCGGTGTACCCGGGAGATACCTACATCGCCGGCGCGAAGGTGTTGCGGCAGTACGGGATCGGTCCATTACCGGGGGTGGCGATGATGGTGGTGCTGATCTCGCGGGGCGGGTGGTGCACCATCACCGTGCGCTACGACAGGGCATCGGTGCGCAACGAGCCACTGTTCGCTCAATGCCTGCTGGAGGGCTTCGACGAAATTCTGGCGCTGGCCGGGGAGGGGGCGCCCCACGCGGTGCCGGCCTCGTTCACCGAACCGGTGACTTCGGCACGGACGGCGTCGGGCTCATGAGCACCACGAAAGACCAGGGAAACGAGCGCGGGACACCCGGGACGGACATGCGCCTGCCGGGCTCGGTCGCCGAAATCATGGCCAGCCCACCGGGTCCGAAGATCGGGGCGTTCTTCGACCTCGACGGGACGCTGGTGGCCGGCTTCACGGCGGTGATTCTCACCCAGGAGCGGCTGCTGCGCCGTGACATGGGCGTGGGAGAGCTGCTCGGCATGGTCCAGGCCGGCCTGAGCCACACGCTCGGGCGGATCGAGTTCGAGGACCTCATCGGCAAGGCCGCCGCCGCGTTGGCCGGCCGCTTGCTGGACGACCTGGAGGAGATCGGCGAGCGGCTGTTCGTGCAGCGAATCGAGTCGCGGATCTACCCCGAGATGCGCGAGCTGGTGCGGGCGCACGTCGCTCGCGGGCACACCGTGGTGCTCAGCTCGTCGGCGCTGACCATCCAGGTCAACCCGGTGGCGCGGTTCCTCGGCATCTCGAACATGCTCACCAATAAGTTCGAGACCACGGAAGACGGGATGCTCACCGGCGGCGTGCAGAAGCCGATCTTGTGGGGGCCCGGCAAAGCCGCTGCGGTGCAACGGTTTGCGGCCGAGAACGGCATCGACCTGAAGGACAGTTACTTCTACGCCGACGGGGACGAGGACGTCGCCCTGATGTACCTGGTCGGCAACCCGCGCCCGACCAATCCCGAGGGCAAGATGGCCGCCGTGGCCAAACGCCGCGGCTGGCCGATCCTGCGTTTCAGCAGCCGCGGTCCGGTGGGCCTGCGCCGGCAGATCCGCACCCTCGCCGGCTTCGGCTCGATGTTCCCCGTCGCCGCCGGCGCCGTGGGCATCGGCGTGCTGACCCGCAACCGGCGGCGCGGGGTCAACTTCTTCACCTCGACCTTCTCCCAGCTGTCGCTGGCGATCGCCGGGGTGCAGCTCAACGTCATCGGTCAGGAGAACCTGACCGCGCAGCGACCGGCGGTGTTTATCTTCAATCACCGCAACCAAGTTGACCCGGTCATCGCCGGCGCGCTGGTGCGCGACAATTGGATCGGCGTGGGGAAGAAGGAGCTGAAGAAAGACCCGATCATGGGCACGCTCGGCAAGCTGCTCGACGGCGTCTTCATCGACCGGGACGACCCCGTCGCCGCGGTGGAGACGATGCACGAGATCGAAGACCGGGCGCGGAGGGGACTGTCGATCGTGATCGCGCCGGAAGGCACCCGCGTCGACACCACCGAAGTCGGGCCCTTCAAGAAGGGGCCGTTCCGCCTGGCCATGGCGGCCGGTATCCCGATCGTTCCGATCGTGATCCGCAACGCGGAAATCGTCGCCGCCCGCAACTCCACCGTAGTCAATCCCGGTACCGTGGATGTCGCCGTCTTTCCGCCGATCTCGGTGCAGGACTGGACCGTCGAGAACCTGCCGGAGCGCATCGCCGAGGTTCGACAGCTATATCTGGACACGCTGGCCAACTGGCCGATCGACGAGCTGCCGCAGGTCGACCTGTATGCCGAGAAGAAGGCGGCGACGAAGGCCAAGACCCCCGCGAAAAAGACTGCGGCTAAGGCGGTCTCGAAGGCACCGGCAAAGAAGGCCGCCTCCCGGAAGGCCGCCTCGAAAGCCAAGCCCGCCAAGGCGAATCCGCACGAGTCGCAGGCCGCCCTCAAAGACGGTGAGGCACACCGGCCCGCCGAGGCCACCGCCAGCACGGAGCCGCCGGAATCCGCGCCCGAAGGGCGGCCGTGACCGAAGCGGCCGCGGATACCACCGCGATCCTCACCGGCCAAGACTCGCTGGTGTTGGCGTCCATGGCCTCGCCGGTCGAGCGGGAACTGGTGACGGCCTGGATGGCTCAACAGCGCGCGGACAAGCCCGAGGCGAGATTCGACGTGCTGGAACTGCCGCCGCCCACCGCGCCCCCCGATGCGCTGACCGCGCTGATCGAGCAGCTCGAGGCCGGCGGCGGCGACGACCGTTCCATCGTCCCGGTACGGGTGTTCTGGCTGCCGCCACCGGATCGCGGCAGAGTCGCCAAGCTGGCCGGGCTGCTACCGGGGCGAGATCCCTACCACCCCAACGAACGTCAGCAACTGCAGATCATTCGCAACGCTCCCCAGCGGGCGCGGGTGGTGGCCGGCGAACCGGCGAAAGTCTCCGAACTGCGCGAGCAGTGGCGCGACACCACCGTTGGCGAGAATGAAAGCGACTTCGCCCGATTCGTCATCCGGCGCGCGCTGCTGGCGCTGGAACGCGTCGAGTATCGGATCCTGGGGCCGCAGTACAAGTCTCCGCGGCTGGTAAAGCCGGAAATCTTGGAGTCCAGCCGATTTCGTGCCGGGCTGAAGAAAATCCCCGGCGCGACCGTCGACGAAGCGGGCGAGATGCTCGACGAACTCTCCACCGGCTGGAGCCGCGTGTCCGTCGACCTCGTTTCCGTGCTCGGCAGGATGCTCAGCCGCGGATTCGATCCGGAGATTGACTACGACGGATATCAGGTCGCCGCGATGCGCGCGGCGCTGGAGGCCCACCCGGCGGTGCTGTTGTTCTCGCATCGCTCCTACATCGACGGCGCGGTGGTGCCGGTGGCAATGCAGGAAAACCGGCTGCCGCCCGTGCATGTGTTCGCCGGCATCAACCTGTCGTTCGGCGCGATGGGCCCGCTGCTGCGCCGGTCCGGCGTCATCTTCATTCGCCGCAACATCGGCGAAAACCCGCTCTACAAATACGTTCTGCGCGAATACGTCGGCTACATCGTCGAAAAGCGGTTCAACCTGAGTTGGTCCATCGAGGGCACGCGCTCGCGCACCGGCAAGATGTTGCCGCCAAAACTCGGCCTGCTGGCCTACGTCGCCGATGCCTACCTGGACGGCCGCAGCGAAGACATCCTGCTGCAGCCGGTGTCCATCAGCTTCGACCAGTTGCACGAGATCGCCGAGTACGCGGCCTACGCCCGTGGCGGGGAGAAGACGCCCGAAGGCGTTGGCTGGCTGTACAACTTCATCCGGGCGCAGGGCGAACGCAACTACGGCAAGATCTACGTCCGCTTCCCGGAAGCCGTTTCGATGCGCCAATACCTGGGCCCGGCGCACGGCACGCTGACTCACGACCAGGACGCCAAACGGCTTGCGCTGCAGAAAATGTCGTTCGAGGTCGCGTGGCGGATATTGCAGGCGACGCCGGTGACGGCGACCGGCCTGGTGTGCGCGTTGCTGCTCACCACCCGCGGCGCGGCGTTGACGCTCGATCAGCTGCACCACACCCTGCAGGACTCGCTCGACTATCTGGAACGCAAACAGAACCCGATGTCGACGAGTGCGCTGCGGCTGCGCTCGCGCGACGGCGTGCGGGCGGCGGTCGACGCGTTGTCCAACGGGCACCCGATCACCCGGGTCGACGGCGGCCGGGAACCGGTGTGGCACATCGTCCCCGACGAGCAACACGCGGCCGCGTTCTACCGCAACTCGCTGATCCATGCCTTCCTGGAGACCTCGATCGTCGAATTGGCGCTGGCGCATGCCCGGCACGCCGAGGGCGACCGGATGCGCGCCTTCTGGGACCAGGCGATGCGGCTGCGCGACTTGCTCAAGTTCGACTTCTACTTCGCGGATTCGGCGGCATTCCGGGACAACATCGCCGAAGAGATGGCCTGGCACGACGATTGGGAAGCCCATGTCAGCGCCGGGGGCGAGGAGATCGACGCGCTGCTGTTCGCCAAGCGCCCGCTGATGGCGGATGCGATGCTGCGGGTGTTCTTCGAGGCCTACGAGATCGTCGCCGACGTGTTGCGGGATGCGCCGGCCGACGTCGGCCAGAAGGACTTGACCGCCTCGGCGCTCGGCGTGGGCCGCCAATACGTGGCGCAAACCCGGGTCCGCAGCAGCGAATCGGTGTCGACGCTCTTGTTCGCCACGGCCTATCAGGTCGTCGTCGACCAGGATCTCATCGCGCCCGCGCCGGACCTCGCCGACCGTCGGGCCGCGTTTCGGGGGGAGCTGCGGGACATCCTGCGAGATTCGGATCACGTCGGGCGGATAGCGCGCGACCAGTTCGTCGCCCGCGAGGTCAAGGCGCGTCGGGAGCGCCTGGCTCGGTAGTCCCCGGTCGGGGCTCATACCCTGGGCGTATGACGGTCGATCGGTCGGTGACGCCACCCCGCGCGCGGGCGTGGCCGCTGCTGATCGGTGTCGCGCTGTTGGCGGGCTGCACGGCGGCCGGTATCGGGGCGTTGTCGCTGGCCGACGCGCTGACCGCCACGGGGTTGCCGAACCCGGGTCCGGCAACCACGCTGGGGCTACCGTTCATCCGGGCGGCGGGGGAGATCGCCGCGGTGCTGGCCGTGGGCTCGTTCCTGTTCGCGGCGTTTCTGGTGCCGCCCCAACGCAGCGGCGTCCTGGACGCCGACGGGTACCGGGCGCTTCGCCTGGGGACCGTGGCGTCGGGTGTCTGGGCGGCGTGTGCGGCGCTCCTGGTTCCGCTGACCATTTCCGACGTGTCGGGCCGCCCGCTGGTCGCGCTTTTGAACCCGGTGCGGATCTGGTCGATCGCCGGCCTGGTCACCACCGCCTCCGCGTGGCGCTGGACCGCGGCGCTGGCCGCGCTGGTGATGCTGGCCAGCCTCTCGGTGCTGCGCTGGTCGTGGACGCCGCTGCTGTTCGCCGGCTCGCTGCTGACGCTCATCCCGCTCGGGCTGACCGGCCATTCGTCGGCGGGCGGTTCGCACGACCTGGCGACCAACAGCCTGCTGATCCACCTCATGGCCGCGGGCCTGTGGGCCGGCGGCCTCTTGGCGTTGACCGCCTACGGGCTGTGCGGCGGCGGGCACGTCGCCCTGGCGGCGCGGCGGTTCTCCGCAATCGCGCTGTGGTGCTGGGTCGCGATGGCGCTCAGCGGTCTGGTGAACGCCGCGGTGCGCGTCCCGTTGGGCGACCTGGTGACCACCGATTACGGCCGATTGGTGGTGGGCAAGTTCGCCGCGTTATGCGTGCTGGGGGTGATCGGCTGGCGCCAGCGGCGCTCGTCGGTCGCCGGTTTGCAAGCGGAACCGCCTCAGCCGGAGGCGCGCCGCGCCCTGCTCCGGCTGGCGCTCGCCGAGGCCGCGGTCTTCGGCCTCACCTTCGGCATCGCCGTCGGGCTGGGCCGCACCCCGCCGCCACCGCCGCCGAGCCGGCTGCCCTCGATTCCCGAGGCCGAGATCGGCTACGACTTCAACGGCCCGCCGACCCCGGCGCGGATCCTGTTCGACTGGCGCTTCGACTTGATCTTCGGCAGCGCCGCCATCGTCTTTGCCGCCCTCTATGTGGCCGCCGTGGTCCGCCTGCGCCGCCGGGGTGACGCCTGGCCGCCGGGCCGGACCGTCGCCTGGCTGCTCGGCTGCCTCACGTTGCTGTTCGTCACGTCGTCGGGGGTCGGTCGCTACATGCCGGCGATGTTCAGCGTGCACATGGTCGCCCACATGGGCCTGTCGATGCTGGTGCCGATCCTGCTGGTGCTGGGCGCCCCGGTGAGCCTGGCCCTGCGGGCGTTGCCCGCCGCCGGCCGCGACGACCCGCCCGGTATGCGGGAATGGCTGTTGGCCGCCCTGCACAGCGGGCTGTCGCGGTTCCTCACCAACCCGGTCGTGGCCACCGTGCTCTTCGTCGCCGGCTTCTACGGGCTGTACCTGTCGAGCCTGTTCGACATCGCCGTGGGCAGTCACGCGGGGCACCTGGCGATGAACCTGCACTTCCTGCTCAGCGGGTACCTCTTCTACTGGATCGTCATCGGGGTCGACCCCACGCCGCGTCCGATTCCGCCGCTGGCCAAGGTGGGCGTGGTGTTCGCGTCGTTGCCGCTGCACGCGTTCTTCGGGGTGGTGCTGATGGGCACCCGCAGGGTGCTCGGCGCCGACTACTATCGCTCGCTCGGCTTGACCTGGCACACCGACCTGATCGGTGACCAGCGGTTGGGTGGCGGGATCGCCTGGGCGGCGGGGGAGCTGCCGCTGGTGATCGTGATGCTGGCGTTGCTGGTGCAGTGGGCGCGCAGCGACGACCGGACCGCCCGGCGGTTGGACCGCGCCGCCGACCGCGACGACGACGCCGAGCTGGTCGCCTACAACGCGATGCTGGCCGAGCTGTCGCGGCGCGACAGACCCAACCGTCCGCACCAGCCGGCGGATTGATCCACAGTCGCGATTCCTTCCACAGGCCCGATGGGGCACCGCCGGATTCCGGCCCCTTCGCCCGCCGGCCCGTCGGTGGCGCCGGGCTCAATGGCGGCCAGGACGGGCGGTGCCTCGTTCACCGCCCAACAGCAAACCGAGAAGGGATCATTCCAATGTTCGAAACCCCGCTTACCGTGGTCGGGCACATCGTCAACAACCCCGAACGCCGACAGGTCGGCACCCAGGAGGTCATCAAGTTTCGCGTCGCCAGCAACTCCCGGCGGCGCACGGCCGACGGCGGCTGGGAGCCGGGCAACTCGCTGTTCATCAACGTCAACTGCTGGGGAAAGTTGGTCACGGGCGTGGGTGCCGCGTTGGGCAAGGGCGCCCCGGTGATCGTGGTCGGTCACGTCTACACCAGCGAGTACGAAGACCGCGACGGCAACCGCCGCTCGTCACTGGAGATGCGGGCGACCTCCGTCGGGCCCGACGTATCCCGCGCGATTGTGCGGATCGAGAAGCCGGGCTACACCGGTCCCAATCCGGAGCAGGCGGCCATCAATGGAACTTCGGTGGCGGCCGCCGACGTTGGTGGTGACGAGGACCTGAAGGCCGGCGACGACCCGGCCGACTCCGGTGACGGCGCCGCTGACCGCGTCTCGCTCTCCGTGCCGGCTTGACGGTCGGCTTGGGGGCGGGCCGGCGGTTGTCGGCCGGTGCCTAGGATGGTCCGCGAGATCACTTGTAGACCAGAAAGGCACAACAGCGGCATGGCTGAGTTCATCTACACGATGAAAAAGGTCCGCAAGGCGCACGGCGACAAGGTGATCCTGGACGACGTCACGTTGAGCTTCTATCCGGGCGCCAAGATCGGCGTCGTCGGCCCCAACGGCGCCGGCAAGTCGAGCGTCTTGCGGATCATGGCTGGCCTGGACAAGGCGAACAACGGCGAGGCCTTTCTGGCCACCGGGGCCACCGTCGGCATCCTCCAGCAGGAGCCGCCGCTGAACGAAGACAAGACGGTGCGCGGCAACGTCGAAGAGGGGCTCGGCGAGATCAAGGTCAAGCTGGACCGCTTCAACGAGGTCGCCGAGTTGATGGCCACCGACTACTCCGACGAGTTGATGGAGGAAATGGGCCGGCTCCAGGAGGACCTCGACCACGCCGACGCGTGGGACCTCGACTCGCAGCTGGAGCAGGCCATGGACGCCCTGCGCTGCCCGCCGCCGGACGAGCCGGTGACGAATCTGTCCGGCGGAGAGCGGCGCCGCGTGGCGCTGTGCAAGCTGCTGTTGTCCAAGCCCGACCTGCTGCTGCTGGACGAGCCGACCAACCACCTGGACGCCGAAAGCGTGCAGTGGCTCGAACAACACCTGGCCGCCTACCCGGGCGCGGTGTTGGCTGTGACCCACGACCGGTACTTCCTGGACAACGTCGCCGAGTGGATCCTCGAGCTCGACCGCGGCCGTGCGTATCCCTACGAGGGCAACTACTCGACATATCTGGAGAAGAAGGCCGAGCGGTTGGCGGTGCAGGGCCGCAAGGACGCCAAGCTGCACAAGCGGCTCACCGAGGAGCTGGCCTGGGTGCGGCAGGGGGCAAAGGCGCGGCAAGCGAAGAGCAAGGCCCGCCTGCAGCGCTACGAGGAGATGGCCGCCGAAGCGGAGAAGACGCGCAAGCTCGACTTCGAGGAAATCCAGATCCCAGTCGGGCCCCGCCTGGGCAACGTGGTCGTCGAGGTCGACCACCTCGACAAGGGCTACGACGGGCGGACCCTGATCAAGGACCTGTCCTTCACGCTGCCCCGCAACGGCATCGTGGGCGTGATCGGGCCCAACGGGGTGGGCAAGACGACGCTGTTCAAGACCATCGTCGGGCTGGAACAGCCGGACAGCGGGACGGTCAAGGTCGGAGAGACGGTCAAGCTCAGCTATGTCGACCAGTCTCGCGCCGGCATCGATCCCAAGAAGACCGTGTGGGAAGTCGTTTCGGATGGCCTCGACTACATCGAGGTCGGCCAGAACGAGATCCCGTCGCGCGCCTATGTCTCGGCGTTCGGGTTCAAGGGTCCCGACCAGCAGAAGCCGGCCGGCGTGCTGTCCGGTGGCGAGCGAAACCGGCTGAACCTGGCGCTCACGCTCAAAGAAGGCGGCAACCTACTTCTGCTCGACGAGCCCACCAACGACCTCGACGTCGAGACGCTGGGTTCGCTGGAGAATGCCCTGGAAAAGTTCCCGGGCTGCGCGGTGGTCATCTCGCACGATCGCTGGTTCCTGGACCGCACCTGCACGCACATCCTGGCCTGGGAGGGCGACGAGGACAACGAGGCCAAGTGGTTCTGGTTCGAGGGCAACTTCGGCGCATACGAGGAGAACAAGGTCGAACGGCTCGGTGTTGACGCGGCCCGGCCGCACAGAGTGACCCACCGGAAGCTCACGCGCGACTAGTGTCAGCTGCGCAGCACCCCGAAAATGCGGCCCAGACGAGCCGCGGCGGGTGCACCCCGCTTGCGGGGGAAGTGGGCGGTTGAGCGCAGTGGCGTTCGTCACGAGTTGGGAGCCATCGGCATGACGATTGATCCCGGAGCCAAGCAGGCGCTCAAGCCGTGGACCGCATTCACCCGGCAGCAGGACATCCCCGACTGGATCGCGAAGGCCTATATCGAGAGCTATCGCGGCCCGCACGGCGACGAACCCGGGGCGGAATCCGGCCCAATCGACCTGACCGTCCCGACCGCGATCGTGACCCCCGCCATGCTCGGCGCGCACTATCGGCTCGGTGAGCACCGTCCCGCCGGCCAAAGCCGGGTCGCGGTCTACCCCGCGGACGACCCGGCCGGATTCGGGCCCGCGCTGCAAGTCGTCACCGACCACGGCGGCATGCTGTTGGACTCCGTCACGGTGCTGCTGCACCGCCTCGGTGTGCCCTACGCGGCCATCATGACCCCGGTGTTCGAGGTTCACCGCAACCCTGCGGGCGACCTGGTCAGCGTCGAGTCGAAACCGCCCGGTGCCCCGCAATACGTGGGCGAGGCGTGGATACACGTGCAACTGCTGCCCTCGGTCGACAGCAAGGGCCTCGCCGAGGTCGAACGGTTGTTGCCCAAGGTGCTGTCCGACGTGCAACAGGTCGCCAGCGACGCGGGCGAGTTGATCGCCACCCTGAGCGGCCTGGCCGCGGAAGTGGAAACCAACGCCCAGGGCCACTTCTCGGCCCCCGACCGCGCCGATGTCGCGGCGCTGCTGCGCTGGCTGGGCAACGGTAACTTTCTGCTGCTCGGCTACCAACGTTGCCGCGTGCACGATCGTTTCGTCTCCGGCGACGGGTCACCCGGGCTGGGCGTCCTGCGCTCCCGCACCGGTGCCCGCCCTCGGCTGACGGATGACGACAAATTGCTGGTGTTGGCGCAATCGGTCGTCGGCAGCTACCTGCGCTACGGTGCCTATCCGTACGCCGTCGCGGTTCGGGAAAATGTCGGCGGCGACGACGGCGTGGTCGAGCACCGCTTCGTCGGACTCTTCACCGTCGCCGCCATGAACGCGGACGTTCTGGAAATCCCCACGATCTCGACCCGAGTGCGCGACGCGCTCGCCCTGGCCGACAGCGACCCGATCCACCCCGGCCAGCTGCTGCTCGACGTCATTCAAACCGTCCCGCGCTCAGAGCTGTTCACGTTGAGCGCCGAACGGCTCTTGACGATGGCCAAAGCCGTGGTGGATCTGGGATCCCAACGGCGGGCGTTGTTGTTCCTGCGCGCCGATCGGCTCCAGTACTTCGTCTCGTGCCTGGTCTACCTGCCCCGCGATCGCTACACCACGCAGGTGCGGTTGCAAATCGAGGACATTCTGGTCCGCGAGTTCGGTGGCACGCGGCTCGAATTCACCGCGCGCGTTAGCGAATCGCCTTGGGCCCTCATGCATTTCATGGTGCGGTTGCCGGAAGACGCGGCGCCGGTCGACGTCTCCGAAGCCAACCGGGTCCGCATCCAGGGACTGCTGAGCGAAGCCGCGCGGACCTGGACCGACCGGTTGATCGGGGCCGCCGCGGAAGGCTCCGTCGACCAGGCCGATGCCGAGCACTACGGCACCGCTTTCTCCGAGGTCTACAAGCAAGCCGTCACCCCGGCCGATGCCATCGAGCACATCGGCATCATCGAAGGGCTGCATGATAATTCGGTCAAGCTGGTGTTCTCCGAGCGAGGCGAGGACGGGGCCGCCCAGCTGACCTGGTTTCTGGGCGGGCGCACCGCCTCACTGAGCCAGCTGCTGCCCATGTTGCAGAGCATGGGCGTGGTGGTGCTCGAGGAGCGACCGTTCACCGTCACCCGCCCGGACGGGCTGCCGGTATGGATCTATCAGTTCAAGATTTCTACGCACCCCACGATCGCGCCGGCGACGACCACTGCCGACCGCGACGCGACCGCACAGCGGTTCGCCGATGCGGTCACCGCGATCTGGCAAGGTCGCGTCGAGATCGACCGGTTCAACGAGCTGGTCATGCGCGCCCGGCTGACCTGGCAGCAGGTCGTGCTGCTGCGCGCCTATGCGAAGTACTTACGGCAGGTGGGCTTTCCCTACAGCCAGTCCTATATCGAGTCGGTGCTGAACGAGCACCCGTCCACCGCGCGATCGCTGGTCGCCCTATTCGAGGCGCTCTTCGATCCCCGGCCGTCGGGCGCGTCAGTCAACCGTGACGCACAAGCGGCGGCGGCCGCGGTGGCCGCCGACATCGACGCGCTGATGAGCCTGGACACCGACCGCATCCTGCGGGCGTTCGCATCGCTGGTTCAGGCGACGCTGCGCACCAATTACTTTGTGACGCGCGAGCGTTCGGCACGCGCCCGAAACGTGTTGGCACTCAAGCTGAATGCGCAGCTCATCGACGAATTGCCGCTGCCGCGTCCCAAGTACGAGATCTTCGTCTATTCGCCCCGCGTCGAAGGTGTGCACCTGCGGTTCGGCCCGGTGGCCCGCGGCGGGCTGCGCTGGTCGGACCGCCGCGACGATTTCCGCACCGAGATCCTCGGCCTGGTCAAGGCGCAGGCGGTGAAGAACGCCGTCATCGTGCCGGTTGGCGCCAAGGGCGGCTTCGTCGTCAAGCGGCCGCCGCTGGCGACCGGCGATCAGGCGGAGGACCGCGATGCCACCCGCGCCGAGGGCGTCGCCTGCTATCAGCTGTTCATCTCCGGCCTGCTCGATGTGACCGACAACGTCGACCACAAAACGAGAAAGGTCAGCCCGCCGCCCGAGGTGATACGGCGCGACGGTGACGACGCCTACCTGGTGGTGGCCGCCGACAAGGGCACCGCGACCTTCTCCGACATCGCCAACGACGTGGCGAAGTCCTACGGCTTCTGGCTGGGTGACGCCTTCGCGTCCGGCGGATCGGTGGGCTACGACCACAAGGCGATGGGCATCACGGCCAGGGGTGCGTGGGAGGCCGTCAAGCGACACTTCCGGGAGATGGGCGTCGACACCCAGGCCGAGGACTTCACGGTGGTGGGCATCGGCGATATGAGCGGTGACGTGTTCGGCAACGGCATGCTGCTCTCCAAGCACATCAGGTTGATCGCCGCCTTCGATCACCGGCACGTGTTCCTCGACCCCGACCCCGCCCCCGCGGCCTCGTGGGAGGAGCGCCGGCGGATGTTCGACCTGCCGCGGTCCAGCTGGGAGGACTACGACAAGTCGTTGATCAGCGAGGGCGGCGGTGTGTACAGCCGCGAGCACAAGTCCATCCCCGTCAGCCCGCAGGTGCGCGACGCGTTGGGCATCGACGCAGAGATCACCGAGATGACCCCGCCCAACCTGATCAAGGCGATCTTGCAGGCGCCGGTCGATCTGCTGTTCAACGGCGGCATCGGCACCTACATCAAGGCCGAGTCCGAGTCCGACGCCGACGTCGGCGATCGCGCCAACGATCCGGTGCGCATCAACGCAAGTCAGGTGCGCGCCAAGGTGATCGGCGAGGGCGGGAACCTGGGGGTGACCGCCCTGGGCCGGGTCGAGTTCGATCTGTCGGGTGGGCGCATCAACACCGACGCGATGGATAACTCCGCCGGCGTGGACTGTTCGGACCACGAGGTGAACATCAAGATCCTGATCGACTCGCTGGTCACCGCCGGCAGGGTCGACCCCGACGAGCGCAAAGCGTTGCTGGAGTCGATGACCGACGAGGTCGCGCAACTGGTGCTCACCGACAACGAGGATCAGAACGACCTGATCGGCACCAGCCGCGCCAACGCGGCCAGCCTGCTGCCGGTGCACGGCAGGCAGATTCAATACCTCGTAGACGAGCGTGGGCTCAACCGCGAATTGGAAGCCCTGCCGTCGGAGAAGGAGATCGACCGGCGGTGTGAGGCCGGCATCGGCCTGACGTCGCCCGAGCTGTGCACCCTGATGGCGCACGTCAAACTCGGGCTCAAAGAGGAGATGCTGAACACCGAATTGACCGAGCAGGATGTGTTCGCATCCCGGTTGCCGCAATACTTTCCGACGCCGTTGCGGGAACGGTTCAGCGCAGGGATCCGCACCCACCAGCTGCGCCGTGAGATCGTCACCACCATGCTGATCAACGACCTGGTCGACACCGCCGGCATCAGCTACGCGTTCCGGATCACCGAGGATGTCGGGGTCGGGCCCGTCGACGCGGTGCGGACGTACGTCGCCACCGACGCCATCTTCGGCGTGGGAGAGATCTGGCGGCGGATCCGCGCGGCGAATCTGCCGGTCGCGATGTCCGATCGGCTCACGCTCGACACCCGACGGCTGATCGACCGCGCCGGCCGCTGGCTGCTCAACTACCGACCGCAACCGCTGGCCGTGGGTGCGGAGATCAACCGGTTCGCGGCGAAGGTCAAAGACCTGACCCCGCGGATGTCGGAGTGGTTGCGCGGCGACGACAAGGCGATCGTCGAGAAGGAAGCCGCCGAATTCTCTTCGCAAGGTGCACCCAACGACCTGGCGTACATGATCGCCGCTGGTCTCTACCGATTTAGTCTGCTGGACATCATCGACATCGGCGACATCAACGACATCGACGCCGCCGAGGTCGCGGACACCTATTTCGCCCTGATGGACCGGCTGGGCACCGACGGCCTGCTGACCGCGGTGTCCGAACTGCCCCGCAATGACCGCTGGCATTCCCTGGCGCGCTTGGCGATTCGCGACGACATCTACGCCTCGCTGCGATCGTTGTGCTTCGATGTGCTCGCCGTGGGCGAGCCGAACGAAAGCGGCGAGGAGAAGATCGCCGAGTGGGAACACCTATCCGCATCAAGGGTGGAGCGGGCCCGCCGAACCCTCATCGAAATTCAGGAAAGCGGGGAAAAGGATCTCGCGACGCTGTCGGTGGCCGCGCGTCAGATCCGGCGCATGACCCGCACCAGTGGAAGAGGATCATCAAGTTGAGCGTCGGCTTCGTCGCCCCCGTGCCGGTGCGTTGGTCGGACATCGACATGTATCAGCACGTCAACCACGCCACCATGGTCACGATTCTGGAGGAGGCCCGGGTCCAGTTTCTGCGCGAAGCATTCGAGGTCGATATCTTGACCATCGGGTTGCTAATCGCCGAAGTCAAGGTGACGTACAAAGGTCAACTGCGGCTGGTCGATTCGCCGCTGCAGGTGACGATGTGGACCAAGCGGCTGCGGGCGGTGGACTTTACGCTGGGCTACGAAGTGCGCTCGGTCGGCGCCGATCCCGAGTCTAAGCCCGCCGTCGTCGCCGAGTCGCAGCTGGCCGCCGTTCATATCGAGGAGGAGCGCCTGGTGCGGCTCTCCCCACATCATCGGGAGTATCTGCAACGGTGGATTCGGCAGTAGTTGACCGCGGACTCTGGTTGGGGCCAGCCGACCGGGCCGCCCAGCGCAGGGACCTGGCCGCGTTCGTCGACTACGCGCTGCGTCTCGACGACACCGCCGTCATTCGCCTCCGCACTCGATCGGCCGGTCTGCTGACGGCTTGGGTGGCAACCGGTTTCGACGTCCTGGCCAGTCGCGTGGTGAGTGGTGAAGTGCGGCCCGAGGATCTGTCGGTGGGCGCGGACGCCCTGGCGCGCGGCCTGGCCGCGATGGACGACGCGGGCTACGTCGACCCCGGCTTCGCGATGGACTCCGCGTGGCGGGGTGCGTTGCCCCCGGACGCCGGCTTCACCCACCTCGAGGACATACCCGCCCGGGTGATGCTCGACCTGGCGCAGCGCGGCGCACAACTTGCCAAGGAACACGGCAGTTCGCACGGCCCACCCGTATCGCTGCTCGACCAGGAAGTCATCCAGGTGAGCTCCTCCGATGCGAGTGTGGGGCTGCCCATGCGGTGTGTGTTCGCTTTGACCGCAATGGGTTTCCTACCGCAGTCACCAGATGCCGTCGGCGCCGACGAAATGATCAGGGTCCGGATCCTGCCGACCTGGTTGCGCATCGACGCCCGATTCGGCTCTGTGTACCGGCGCCGCGGCGACCCGGCGCTCCTGCTCCGCTGACTCGTATCACGTTCCGAATCATCTTGAGTCAAACCCCGGCATGCGGGGTGAGTCGTCACGTGCTGTAGACCATCCACAGCGGAAGAACCGAGTCCAGGTAATCCATGAACTTCTTGAGGCCCACGCGGTATTGCCCGTAGCCGTATGGATCTTCGGCGTACTCCGGAAAGGCGATGCCCAGTCCGAACAGGCCGGGGGCGATGATTCCGTTCATCCGGTTGTATTGCAGCGGGCCCCACTGGGGCGTCTCGGGCAGCTTCCGCTGCTCGAAACCAACGGTGTAGACGACGTGGTCGCACTCGGCGATCTTCTCTTCGAAGTCCGGGGCGGCAACCCAGCACCTCTCCAACCGTTCCGGATGCTCACCGTCGATGTTCTCGCGGGCCCAGACGGCGGCCCGGCCCTTGAGACCGGTATCATCGAAAAGGATCCAATCATCCAGGTAGACAGCGTATTTGAGCGGGCTACGGTAAAAATTGATCACCCGACCGACCGGAAGCCGCAGCAGGTGCGGTAACGCGATCATCGACGAGTGCGACGAGCCGAAGACGCCAACCGTCGCGCCCTCCAGCGGCACCTCGGCGAGCTTGTCGGCATCGAGGGCGACCTCGACCGGAATTTCGTCGGGGGGATAGTCGAGCCTCTTGGGGGCTGCGCCGATGGCGAGGATCACGTTGTCCGAGGCCAGTTCCGGATCCTGCGTTTCGATCCGCCACTGCCGTCGCTGCAGGGACAGGGTGGTGGCCATCGTCTCGAAGGTGTGCACCCGTTCGCGCAGTTGCGCGGTGACCCACACCAATGGGTCGGCGACCAGGGCAAGGGCGCAGGTCTCCTCCGGGTCCACTTCGGCCAGCGGCATTGGCGGGGCTTGGGAGAACCGAAAGGCCGCAGAGCCATTCAGGAAACTCATGAACGTCCCGGCAATGGTGTTGCTCGACACCGACCGCCACTTACCGCCCAGGTCTCCCGCGGCGAAGGCGGGATCGATCCAGGCGATCTTGTCCGGCGGTACGCCCCGATCGAGCAGCCTGCCGACCGCAGCAATTCCGGCGGGTCCGGCTCCGATCACTGTCCACGCGTAGGTCGCCATGTAACTAGGTATAGAGGAGCGATGAGGCACGCGCCGAGTCGTCGGGTCCGATCAAACGATGTCGGCGAACATCAGCGCCGTGCCGGCGGCGGTGACGGCTTGAGTTACGATTTGCGCGTAGGTGAGTCGAACGGTGCGCGGCATCAACCTCGTCCAGCGCTGCGCCATCCAGTGGTACGCCCAGAAAATCGCGAGCGCGCCGAACCCCAGGGCCGCGGTCCAGTTGACGACGCTGACCCAGTCGGCCGCGGCGTGCGGCATGTGGTGTGCGGCGTGCTGCAAGCCCGCCGCGGCGCTGTGTGCGGGCATGCTCATCGCTTCGTCGCCCGCCTGATCCGAGTGGCCGGGCAAGCTGCCGTTCATCGCCCCGTACATCCAGGCCATCGCGACCATCATGAGGGCGTAGTAGTAGTTCGTCAGCCTGCCGTCGGCGGCCCAGGGCGCGCGGCGGCCGATGCCGACGAACCAGGCGCCCGCGAGCAGGAAGCACGTCGGTGCGACGATGGTCGGCAAGCTCATGCCAACCCCCCAGGCCATCAAGATCATCACCGCAGACATCGCCAGGTGCAGCAGCTGGCTCACGACGCCGGTCCAGCATCGGCGTTGGGCGACAAGGAAATACGCGTAGGCCGCGAAGCTGACGGCAAAGAGCGCCGTCACTAGCCATCGCAAGGTGTTATCCACCAACCCGCCTCTCGCCGGTGGGCCCACACGACGTCAGCTTGAGACCCGGAATCGGGGTTTCGATCTCGGCCATGGCACGAGAGTACCCCCAGAGGGTATCTATCCCGCGGCGCCACCCCGACGATCGCCCATGCGCAATGCGAAACCGAGTGCTCCGCCCCGGCTTTGGGGGAGGCCGGTCAGGCCAGCCACGCCGCGGCGTCCGGCGGGAGTTCGCCGTCGACCAGCGGGGCGCTGGCCATGATGAGCTGTCCCGGCGGCAGTGGGATCGGTCGCCGGCCGGCGTTCACCGCGCACACCGCTCCGCCGCCGCGGCGCCTGAAGATCAGCGCATCGCGTGGCGCGTCCAACCACTCGATTTCGTCACCGTCGAATTCGGTGCGCTCCTTGCGCACCTTGATGATGTGCTGGAAGAACGAGAAGGTCGATTCGGGGTCCGCGGCCTGCCGCTCGACAGTCAGTGCCGCCCACTCCCGCGGCATCGGTAACCAGGTGTCGGGCGACGAGGAGAACCCGAACGGGGGAGCCTCGCCCGACCACGGCATCGGAACCCGGCACTTGTCGCGGCCGCGCTCGGTGTGCCCGGAGCGTTCCCACGTCGGGTCCTGCAATACCTCGTCGGGCAGCTCGACGTCCGGCAGCCCCAGTTCCTCGCCGTTGTAGATGAACACTGCGCCCGGCAGGGCGAGCATCACCATCGCCATCGCCTTCGCCCGGCGCAGCCCGATCTCGCCGCCCCCGTACCGGGTGACCTCACGGCCCACGTCGTGGTTGGACAGCGTCCAGGTCGGGATGGCGTTTTCGATCGCGATGGCCTCCATGGAGTTCTGGATCGCGTGCTGGATCTCGCTGGCGTCGAAGTCGATCTTCGTCAGCCGGAAGTTGAAGCCGAGGTGCAGTTCGTCGGGCCGCAGGTACTCGGCCCACAGCAGATTGTCGAGCACCCACACCTCGCCGATGGTCACCGCGTCGGGATAGTCGTCGACGATCTTGCGGATCCCGCGGTGAATCTCGTGCACGCTCGGGTGGTTGAAGCGGGGGTCGTCGTCGCTGTGACTCAGCACCTTGACGTCGTCCTTCGCGTCGGGCAGGTCGGCCGGCTTGGCCATCCCGTGCGCCACGTCGATGCGGAAGCCGTCCACGCCGCGTTCCAGCCAGAAACGCAGCGTCTTCTCGAAATCGTCGAAGACGTCCGGGTGCTCCCAGTTCAGGTCCGGCTGCTCGGTGTCGAAAAGGTGCAGGTAGTACTGGCCCGGATTGCCGTCCGGCTCCACCACCCGCGTCCAGGCGGACCCCCCGAACACCGACGTCCAGTTGTTCGGCGGTAGCTCCCCGGCGGGACCCCGGCCGTCGCGGAAGTAGTAGCGGTCCCGCGCGTCGGTGCCCGGCCCTGCGGCCAGCGCGGCCTGAAACCACGGGTGCGCCGAGCTGGTGTGGTTGGGCACCACGTCCATGGTGATCTTGATGCCCCGCTCGTGCGCCGCCGGGATCAGCCGCTCAATGGCCGCCATCCCGCCGAACAGCGGGTCGATGTCGCGCGGGTCCGCGACGTCGTAGCCGTGGTCGGCCATCGGCGAGACGGTGACCGGGTTGAGCCAGATCGCGTCCACCCCGAGTCGCTCGAGGTGATCCAGGTGGGCCAGTAATCCATCGATGTCGCCCACGCCGTCGCCGTCGCTGTCGGCGAACGACCGGGGATAGACCTGATAGAAGACCGCGTTCGACCACCATGCTCCGGGGCTCATCCTGTTCCGTTCAGTTCGCTGGGCTATCAGAAGGGCGAGTTGACCAGCGAGTGGGCGGCCATCTCAAGGTAATCGAGCAACTGACGTCGGTGCTCGTCGTCGAGGGTGTCCGAATCGATCGACGCGACCGCCGTGTGCATGCAGCGCAGCCAGGCGTCGCGCTCGATGGGAGTGATCCGGAACGGGACGTGGCGCATCCGCAGCCGTGGATGCCCGCGCCGGTCGGAGTAGGTGCGGGGGCCGCCCCAATACTGCTCGAGGAACATGCGCAACCGTTCCTCGGCGCCCGCCAAATCGTCTTCGGGGTACAGCTGGCGCAGAATTTCGTCCTCGGCGACCTGGGCATAAAAGCGGGACACGATCGCATGAAAGGTTTCGGCACCGCCGACGGCGTCATAGAAGGACTGTGGCTCGGAATCCATCGCCTCCATTGTGGTCCATCGCGGCGGCTGCGGCCTGAGCCGGGCCGAGGGCACAACCGCTGTTCACCCGGACGACATGCCGTTCACCTGCAATAGGGGTGCGATTGGCGGCGAATCATGGTGGACTATCCGCGGAGGATCTATGGCGCAGGGCAAGAGACGCCGCAGCCACCGCAGTTCCGGGGCCGCGGCAGGGTTAACCGGGCCCCCGACCGCGTCATGCCTGCATAGCGTCGATACCCATCCCCCCACCCGCCAAGACAGCGCGTCCCTGTGGAGTCGTCGGCGGGTGCTGCTGCTGAATTCGACATACGAGCCACTGACCGCGCTGCCGATGCGGCGGGCCATCGTGATGGTCATTTGCGGGAAGGCCGACGTGGTCCATCACGACCCGGCCGGACCGGTGATCCATTCGGCCACCAGCTCGATCATGGTGCCCTCGGTGATCCAGCTGCGGACCTACGTCCGCGTCCCGTACCGGGCCCGCGTCCCGATGACCCGGGCAGCGCTGATGCACCGGGACCGATTCTCCTGCGCGTATTGCGGAGCGAAGGCCGACACCGTCGACCACGTGGTGCCACGCAGTCGCGGCGGCGACCACTCGTGGGAGAACTGCGTCGCGTGCTGCTCGACGTGCAATCACCGCAAGGGCGACAAACTGCTCACCGAACTCGGCTGGGTGCTGCGCCGGACCCCGCTGCCACCGACGGGGCAGCACTGGCGACTGCTGTCGACGGTCAAGGAGCTCGACCCGGCCTGGGCGCGCTACCTCGGCGAAGGCGCGGCCTGACCAATCTCGTGTCCGGGTGTGCCACGAGAACACCCGGTGGGATACGGTTTTCGTCGTGAGCATGCTGGAGATCCACGCGTACTTCATCGGAATACCGTTGCTGCTGGTGGCCGTGCTGGCGGTGCTGATCTGGTCGCACAAGGGACCGCACCCGGCGACCTACAAGTTGGGTGAGAAGTGGACGCATCCGCCGATCCTGTGGGCGGCCACCGACGAAGACGTCGGCCACACCCACGGCGGGCACGGCGGACACGAGTTCTCAGTTGGAGGTGGCGCCAGTGGCACATGGTGATGTGGCGACGATCGAGCCCGGCGAGCTGCCCAACGGGTGGGTGATCACCACCAGCGGACGGCTTTCCGGAGTCACCGAGCCCGGCGAGCTCTCCGTTCATTTCCCGTTCCCGACCAAGGACCTCGTCGCCATCGACGACGCACTGAAGTTCGGTTCCCGGGCATCGAAGGCACGGTTCGCCATCTACCTCGGTGACCTGGGCAGCGACACCGCCGCCCGGGCTCGCGAGATCCTGGCCAAGGTGCCCACGCCCGACAATGCGGTGCTGCTGGCGGTCTCGCCCGACCAGAAGGTCATCGAAGTGGTCTACGGCTCCCAGGTCCGGGGCCGCGGCGCCGAGTCGTCCGCGCCGCTCGGCGTTGCCGCCGCATCGTCGGCGTTCGAGCGGGGCGACCTGGTGGACGGACTGGTCAGCGCGATCCGCGTCCTCAGCGCGGGCATCTCCCCGGCTTAGTGGCGAGCGCGGCGGAGTTGGGCGCCGCGGGTCGCCACCGTCGGTTTAGTGGCGATCGCGAGCGCGGCGGTGCCGGGCGCTGCGGGTCGCCACCGTCGGTTTAGTCGGCCGCGTCGAACCTGCGGGCCCGCAAGGACCGCTTCACCCCGGCCTGGCCCTCGAGCACCAGCCGCCGCAACGCCGGCGGCACTTCGGGGGCGGACAGGAACTTGTCGGCGGCCGCGATCCCGGCCTCACTGATGTTCCAGTGCGGGTACAGGCCGATCACCACCGTTTGCGCGACTTCGCTGGAACGCCGCGCCCACACGCCGGGTATCGCCTCGAAATAGCGGTCGGTGAACGGCGTGAGCAAGTCATGCTGTCCGGCCGGGGCGAAGCCCGCGATGATGCTGCGAGCGGTGATGTTTGCCAGGGTGTCGTCCTCGATCACCGTGGTCCAGGCGTCCTCCTTGACGCGCGGCTGCGGCCGCGCCGTCGCCGCCTGGGCGCCGTGCCGCTTGCCCGCGGCGGTCGGATCGCGCTGTACCTCCGCGTCGATGAAAGGCGTGGCGGGCCCGTCCGCGTCGATTTCGCCGGCGCTTGCGAGCGCGGTCACGATGCGCCACCGCAGGTCGGTGTCGATCTCCAGGCCGGCCAGCCCCAACTCGGCCGGGTCGTGGTCGAACAAGTCCGCCAGGACGACGACGTGCCGGGTCGACAGCACCGACGAACAAAGGGTGTTGACGAAGGCGAGCTGGTGATCGGATCCGGGGTCGGCGGCGCGCGCCAGCTCTAGCAGCCGATCGGCGAACTGCGGCCACCCATGCTCGCGCGCCCAGCCCGGCTCGGCGTAGGAGCCCAGCGCCGTCTGCGCTTGCAGCAGCAACCGCTGCGCCACCCCGACCTCGGTCTCGGCGTGCACACCGTCCGAGACCAGCGCCACGAAGTCGCGGGCGCGTAGTTCGGCCTCGCGCGTCATCTCCCACGCCGCCGACCACACCAGGGAGCGCGGGAGTGGCTCGGCGATGTCGGCGATCCGCTGCAGCGCCGTCTGCAGTGACCCGGCGTCCAGCCGCAGTGAGCAATACGTCAGATCGTCATCGTTGACGAGCACCAGCTGACCGCGCGAAACACCAATCAGGGCAGGCACTTCCGTGACAGGGCCCTCGACGTCGAGTTCTTCGCGCCGGACCCGCACCAGCTTGCCGGCGCCGTCATCGTCGTAAATCCCGATCGCCAGCCGGTGCACGCGGGTTTCACCTGCACCCGGGGCGGCGCCACTCTGTGTCACGGCGAACCGGGTGAACCGGCCGTCCGGGTCGATGTCGAAATCCGGCCGCAGCGTGTTCAAACCGGTGGTCTTCAACCACTGCTGGCCCCAGTCGGACAGGTCCCGGCCCGACGCCTTCTCCAGCGCGGCGACAAGGTCGTTGAAGGTCGCGTTGCCGAACGCGTGGTTGCGGAAGTAGTCGCGCAGCCCGGCCAGGAAGTGCTCCAGCCCGACGTAGGCGACCAGCTGCTTGAGGACGGAGGCGCCCTTGGCGTAGGTGATGCCGTCGAAGTTCACCTCGACCGCGGCCAGGTCGGGGATGTCCGCGGCGATCGGGTGCGTGGACGGCAGCTGGTCCTGACGGTACGCCCACGACTTCTCGACCGTCGCGAAAGTCGTCCAGGCCTCGGTGAATTCGGTGGCCTCCGCCTGGCACAGCACCGAGGCGAACGTCGCGAACGACTCGTTGAGCCACAGGTCGTCCCACCAGGTCATGGTGACGAGGTCGCCGAACCACATGTGCGCCATCTCGTGCAGCACGGTTTCGGCGCGCCGCTCGTAGGAGGCCCGGGTGACCTTGCTGCGAAAGACGTAGTCCTCCAGAAAGGTCACCGCGCCCGCGTTTTCCATTGCGCCGGCGTTGAATTCGGGCACGAACAGCTGGTCGTATTTTCCGAACGCGTAGGGCAGCCCAAAGTTCTTGTGGTAGAAGCCGAATCCCTGCTTGGTCTGGGTGAACAGCCGCTCGGCGTCCATGTGGCGCGCCAACGATTCCCGGCAGAAGATGCCCAGCGGGATCTCGCCGTGTTCGTCGGTGTAGCTGTCCTTCCACTCGGCGTACGGCCCGGCGATGAGGGCCACCAGATAGGTGCTCATCCGCGGGGTGGTGGCGAAGGCGTGCACGCCGTCTTCGATGGACACCGTCGCGCCGTTGGAGACCACTTTCCAGTGTTTGGGCGCCGTCACCCGCAGGTCGAACGTCGCCTTGAGGTCGGGCTGGTCGAAACAGGCGAACATGCGCTTGGCGTCGGCGGTTTCGAATTGCGAGTACAGGTACGTCTCGTTGTCGACCGGGTCGACGAAGCGGTGCAGTCCCTCGCCGGTGTTGGAGTAGCGGCAGTCCGCGTCGACCACGAGGACGTTGCGTTTCTCGAGACCGCGCAGCGCGATGCCCGTCGATTCGTCGTAAACCGACACATCCAGATCGTGGCCGTTGAGGCTGGCGCCGCGCACCGTCTCGGCGGCGAGGTCGATGTACGAGTCGGCGCCGGGAAGCGCGTCGAACACCACCGTGGTGGTGGACCGGAACGTCCGCTCGCCGGGTGCGCCGGAGCCATCGGTGACATCGAGGTCGATCCGGTAGCTGTCGACGGTGATCAGGGAGGCGCGTTCGACGGCCTGGTCCCGGGTGAGATTAGGAAGGGCCACGCGTCCAACTTACGTGCCCGGCCCGCAGCTCGGTCGGTGCGGGAACAGGGGCGCGGCGCCTACGGTTGTGCTGAACGGTGTACCGACCGACGAGAGGACTGCGCTATGGCTGAGAAGGCCGCCGAGAAAGACCAAGCCGATTTCTGGTTCGACCCGCTGTGCCCGTGGTGCTGGATCACTTCGCGTTGGATCCTCGAGGTGGAGAAGGTCCGCGACATCGACGTGCACTTTCACGTCATGAGCCTGGCGATCCTCAACGAGAACCGCGAAGGCCTGCCCGACAAATATCGCGAAATGATGAAGCACGCCTGGGGTCCGGTGCGCGTGGCGATCGCCGCCGAGCAGGCCCACGGCGAAGGCGTGCTCGACCCGCTGTACACCGCGATGGGCACCCGGATTCACAACGAGGACAACAAGGACCTCGAGGAAGTCATCAAGTTGTCACTGGCCGACGCCGGCCTGCCCGCGGAACTCGCCGAGGCCGCGCACAGCGAGGCGTACGACGACGCGCTGCGCAAGAGTCACCACGCCGGCATGGACGCCGTCGGCGACGACGTAGGCACGCCGACCATTCACGTCAACGGGGTGGCGTTCTTCGGGCCCGTGCTCTCGAAGATCCCTCGCGGCGAGGAGGCCGGCAAGCTATGGGACGCGTCGGTGACCTTCGCGTCCTACCCGCACTTCTTCGAGCTCAAGCGGACTCGCACCGAGAAGCCCGAATTCGACTGATGAGCGGCCCGTGTAAGGATTGCGGGCATGCGCGTCTACCTCGGCTCTGACCACGCCGGATTCGAGCTCAAGCAGCAGATCATCGAGCACCTCAAAGCGTCCGGACACGAGCCGATCGATTGCGGCGCCTTCACCTATGACGCCGAGGACGACTACCCGGCGTTCTGCATCGCGGCCGCGACGCGCACGGTGGCCGACCCCGGCAGCCTGGGCATCGTGCTGGGCGGTTCGGGCAACGGCGAACAGATCGCGGCCAACAAGGTGCCGGGAGCCCGTTGCGCGCTCGGGTGGAGCGTCGAGACGGCGACCCTGGCCCGCGAGCACAACAACGCCCAGTTGATCGGGATCGGCGGTCGCATGCACACCGTCCCCGAGGCGTTGGCCATCGTGGACGCCTTCCTGCGTGCGCCATGGTCCAAAGCCGAACGCCACCAACGGCGGATCGACATCCTCGCCGAGTACGAGCGCACTCACCAGGCGCCCCCGGTGCCCGGCGCGCAGGGCTGAGACGCCATGCCCGAAGGGCATACCCTGCACCGGCTGGCCCGGCTGCATCAGCGCCGCTTCGGTGGGGCGCCCGTTGCGGTGTCGAGCCCGCAGGGCCGCTTCGTCGATTCGGCCTTGGTGGACGGCCGCGTGTTGCGCCGCACCAGCGTCTGGGGCAAACACCTGTTCCACCACTACGAGCCCCTTCAAGGCGGACCGATCGTGCACGTGCACCTCGGCCTCTACGGTGCCTTCACCGAATGGCCACGCGTGGACGCGGTCCTTCCCGAACCGGTCGGGCAGGTGCGGATGCGGATGGTCGGCGCCGACTACGGCACCGACTTGCGGGGCCCCACGGTCTGCGAGGTGATCGACGAGGGCCAGGTTTCCGACGTGCTGGCCAGGCTCGGTCCCGATCCGCTGCGTAACGACGCGGATCCGTCCTGGGCTTGGAACCGAATCACAAAGTCCCGCAGACCCATTGGCGCACTACTGATGGATCAGACCATCGTCGCCGGCGTGGGCAACGTCTACCGCAACGAACTGCTCTACCGCCACCGCATCGACCCGTTCCGCGCCGGCCGGGATATCGGCGAGGCGGAGTTCGACGCGGCGTGGACCGATTTGGTGGCGCTGATGAAGGTCGGCTTGCGCCGCGGCAAAATCATCGTGGTGCGGCCCGAGCACGACCACGGAGCCCCGTCTTACCGGGCCGGGCGGCCCCGGACATACGTCTACCGGCGCGCCGGCGAGGCCTGCCGGGTCTGCGGAGATTCGATCCGCACGGCCGTGTTGGAGGGCCGAAACGTGTTCTGGTGCCCCAGCTGTCAGAAATGACAAGCCGCGTTTGCGCTGAACCTAGGTGACGCCCAGCGCGGCGTAGACCTCGTTGCTCAGGGCGAGGCTGCGCGGGTCCGCGTTGGCCTTGGTGGCGTCGAAACGGTTCATCACGTACGCGTAGCCGATCCGGTGTTCCAGATCGACGAACCCGAAGGAGCCGCCGAGGCCACCGTGGCCGAAGATCCGCGGGTTGGGCCCGTTGACGCACCGCTGGTTGAGCATGTAGCCCAAACCCCAGCCGTGATCGGCGACCCGTGGCCCGAGCACCAAGTCGGTCTCCTGGCCGCCCTGGCACTCCCGCACCAGGTCCATGTGCTCGCGGCTGAGCACCTTCTCCTGGGCGAGCGCGTTGTAGAACGTCGCCAATCCCAGGGCCGACACCTGACCGTTCGTGCCGGGGAACTCGAGTTCGCGCCACAGCTGCAGGTCGTGGGAGCCCAGCTCGTCGTCGGGGGCGAAGCCCATGGAGATTGACAGCCCCGCCTTGGGGTGCTCGGCCAGGCTGGCCGGGTAGCCGGGCGCCTGCGCGTCGGCCAGCAGGTCGCGGGCGTGTGGTTTGTTGACCCGCTCGGCGCAGCGGCGTTGTTCGGCGAGGGACAGCCCGATGTGGACGTCGGCGCCGAACGGTTCGGCGATCTCGGTGCGCAGGTACTGGCCGATCGTCCGGCCCGTGACCCGGCGGAACACCTCACCGAGGATGAAGCCGAAGGTGGTCATGTGGTAGCCCTGGGCGGTGCCCGGCGCCCAGTAAGGTTCTGCGGCGGCCAGCTGCGCGCAGACGAAATCCCAGTCGGCGACGTCTTCCCAGCGCAGCCGGGTTCGGGGGCCTATCACGCCGGACCGGTGACTCATCACCATCGCCAGCGTGATGTCTTGTTTGCCCGCCTGCGCGAACTCGGGCCAGTAATGGGCGACCGGGGCCTGCAGATCCAGCTCGCCGCGGTCGGCCAGCTGGTGGACACAGGTGGCCGACAGGCCTTTGGTGCCGGACAACACCGTGGTCAGGGTGTTCTGCTGCCAGGCCCGGGTACGGGCGGCGTCGGCATAGCCGCCCCAGAGATTGACGACGAGGGACCCGTCCACCCACGCAGCGACGGCCGCGCCAACTTCATCGCCCAGCGCGAAGTTGCGCTCGAACGCGTCGCGCACTCCGACGAAGTCCGACGCGCATGAGCCATGGATTTTGACGTCGCTCATGGCGCCTCTCTATGGAGCAGATCCTTACCCCGAGCGGGCGACGGGAATCGAACCCGCGTAGCTAGTTTGGAAGACTAGGGCTCTACCATTGAGCTACGCCCGCATGTGCTAGTCGAGCGTGACTGTAGCTGTCGACGAAGATCAAATCTAATCGACGCGGTCTTGTGATCGCTCCGTGAGGGTCCGCGAGGTCGCCGCGAAGCCCGTGGCTAACCCGGACGTGAGGGGCCTTAGGATCATCGAGGTCAGCGCGGGGTGTAGCGCAGCTTGGTAGCGCATCCGCTTTGGGAGCGGAAGGCCGCAGGTTCAAATCCTGTCACCCCGACCAGCACGACCCCGTGCCGCATGCACACGGCCCACCGAACGCCAGGAACGACCACCGAGGAGCACCCCCGTGAAGAGCACCGTCGAGCAGCTGAGCCCCACCCGGGTCCGCATCAACGTGGAGGTGCCGTTCTCCGAACTCGAGCCCGATTTCCAGCGCGCCTACCGGGAGCTGGCCAAGCAGGTGCGGCTTCCCGGCTTCCGGCCCGGCAAGGCGCCGGCGAAGTTGCTGGAGGCCCGGTTCGGCCGGGAGGCCCTCCTCGACCAGGTCGTCAACGAGGCGCTGCCCGCCCGGTACGGGCAGGCGGTCGTCGATTCGGAGGTGCAGCCCCTCGGCCAGCCCGAGATCGAGGTCACCAAGAAGGAGTACGGCGAGGAGCTGGCGTTCACCGCCGAGGTCGACGTCCGCCCCAAGATCGAGCTGCCGAACCTCGGCGCGCTGAAGATCTCGGTGGACCCGATCGACGTCAGCGACGAAGACGTCGACGCCGAATTGCAGTCACTGCGCACCCGGTTCGGCACCCTGACCGGCGTCGACCGTCCGGTGGCCACCGGTGACTTCGTCTCCATCGATCTGTCCGCCACCATCAACGGCGAAGAGGTGCCGGGGGCCGCCGCGGAGGGCCTGTCCCACGAGGTCGGGTCGGGCCGGCTCATCGCCGGCCTCGACGACGCCCTGGTCGGACTGTCCGTCGATGAGTCCCGGGAGTTCACCGCCCAGCTGGCGGCCGGCGAGCACGCCGGGCAGGACGCGCAGGTGACGGTCACGGTCAAGTCGATCAAGCAACGCGAACTCCCCGAGCCCGATGACGAGTTCGCCCAACTGGCCAGCGAGTTCGACACCATCGAGGAGCTCCGGTCGAGCCTGCGCGACCAGGTTGGGCGGGTCAAGCGCGCCCAGCAGGCCGACCAGATTCGTAATGCAGCGCTGGACACGCTGCTCGAACAGGTCGATGTGCCGCTGCCGGAAGCGATCGTCAAGGCGCAGGTCGACAGCTCGCTCCACGACGCGCTACACAGCCTCGACCACGACGAAGCCAAGCTCGAAGAGGCGCTCGCCGGGCAGGGAAAGACCCGCGAAGAATTCGAGACCGAGACGCGCACCGCCGCGGAGACGGACGTCAAGAAGCAGCTGCTGCTGGATGCGCTGGCCGACGAGCTGGAGGTCCAGGTCGGCCAGGACGACTTGACCGAACGACTGGTCGCGACTTCGCGGCAATACGGCATCGAGCCGCAGCAGCTGTTGGGCTACCTGCAGGAGAACAACCAGCTGCCGGCCATGTTCGCCGACGTGCGGCGCGGGCTGACCATCGCCGAGGTGGTGCGGGCGGCGACGGTCACCGACACCGATGGCAACGCGATCGACACCAGCGAGTTCTTCGGCAAGCGTTCGGACGAGGCCGAGCTGACAAGCGAGGCCGAGGAAGCCGAAGACGCCGACGAAGCTGAGGCCCCCGGCGACGAAACGGAGTGACCGGTTTGACGCTGTGAGCGAAAGCGCCCAATTGAGGGGGAGCGTGACCGCGAAACAGTGGGCTCGGTTGGTTAGTGTCGGTGCATAGAAGAACTCGAGAAAGCAGGTAAACCAGTCGTGTCTGACATGCGTTCGCCCTCGCAAGGGCTCAACCTCACGGACTCGGTCTATGAGCGCTTGCTCTCCGAGCGCATCATCTTCCTGGGTTCGGAAGTGAACGACGAGGTCGCCAACCGGCTGTGCGCGCAGATCCTGCTGCTCGCCGCAGAGGATGCCGACAAGGACATCTCGCTGTACATCAACTCCCCGGGCGGATCGATCAGCGCCGGCATGGCCATCTACGACACCATGGTGCTGGCGCCCTGCGACATCGCCACCTACGCGATGGGCATGGCGGCCTCGATGGGCGAGTTCCTGCTCGCGGCCGGCACGAAGGGCAAGCGCTACGCGCTGCCGCACGCGCGCATCCTGATGCACCAGCCGCTCGGCGGGGTGACGGGCAGCGCGGCCGACATCGCCATCCAGGCCGAGCAGTTCCACGTCATCAAGAAGGAGATGTTCCGGCTGAACGCGGAATTCACCGGGCAGTCGATCGAACGCATCGAGGCCGATTCCGATCGTGACCGCTGGTTCACCGCCCCGGAAGCACTGGAATACGGGTTCGTCGACCACATCATCACGCGCGCCGCCCACATCACCAACGGAGAAGCCCAGTGAGTACCCATAACCCTCAGATCCAGCCGCAGGCGCGCTACATCCTGCCGTCGTTCATCGAGCACTCCAGCTTCGGCGTCAAGGAGTCGAATCCCTACAACAAGCTGTTCGAAGAGCGCATCATCTTCCTCGGCGTCCAGGTGGACGACGCTTCGGCGAACGACATCATGGCGCAGCTACTGGTGTTGGAGTCGCTGGACCCCGACCGCGACATCACCATGTACATCAACTCGCCCGGCGGCGGATTCACCTCGCTGATGGCGATTTACGACACCATGCAGTACGTGCGCGCCGACATTCAGACGGTGTGCCTGGGCCAGGCCGCCTCTGCCGCGGCGGTGTTGCTCGCCGCGGGCACTCCCGGCAAGCGGATGGCGCTGCCCAACGCGCGGGTGCTGATCCACCAGCCGTCGCTTCAGGGTGTGATCCAGGGCCAGTTCTCCGATCTAGAGATCCAGGCCGCCGAGATCGAGCGGATGCGCACGCTGATGGAGACCACGCTGGCCCGCCACACCGGCAGGGACGCCGCGACGGTCCGCAAGGACACCGACCGGGACAAGATCCTTACCGCCGAAGAGGCGAAGGACTACGGAATCATCGACACCGTCCTGGAGTACCGGAAGCTCTCCGCGCAGAACGCGTAGGTCTGTAGGTCACGCCGGGCGCAAGGCGGCCGCGACGTCGGCGATGTCCGCCGGCCCGACCCGGCAGCAGCCACCGACGAGGCGTGCCCCCGCCGCCACCCACTGCGTGGCCAGCCGCGCCGAAAATGAACGCCGCCCCGCCCAGCCCCGGCCGTCCCAACGCTCGCCGCTGTTGGGGTAGACGATCACGGGCTTGCCGGCTGCCGCGGCGATCTCGATCGCCGGCAGCACGTCCTCGGGTGCGCAGCAATTGACGCCGATCGCGACGATCTCGCGCACCCCGGCGGCGACGGCGAACGCCTCGGCCAGCGGTTGCCCGGCCCGGGTTCCGGTGCCGTCGATGGTGTAGCTGAGCCAGGCCGGCGCGCCGACCGAACCGACCAGATCGACCAGCGCCTCGGCCTCGTCGATGTCGGGCACGGTCTCGCACGCCAGCACGTCGGCGCCGGCGTCGGCCAGGATCTCCAGCCGGGGTCGGTGCCATCGCCGCAAAGCCGCGACGGACAGGCCGTAGCGTCCGCGATATTCCGATCCGTCGGCCAGTGCGGCGCCGTACGGGCCGACCGAGGCGGCGACGAGCCCGCCCGCGCCCGCGTGGTCACGCGCGGTCTTCGCAAGTTCGACGCTGCGACGTAGTAGCCCGGCGGCCTCCGCTCGGTCGATCCCGCGGGAAGCGAAGCCCTCGAACGACGCCTGGTAGCTCGCCGTCGTCGCGATCGCGGCACCGGCGCGATAAAACGCGGCGTGAACGGAGACGATTTCGTGCGGGTCGTCCGCCAGTAGCCTGGCCGACCACAACGGGTCGGAGAGGTCATGCCCGCGCGCTTCCAGCTCGGTCGCCAGGCCGCCATCGTTGATCAGGACCGACCCGCTGTTCAGAGCCAATTCCACCCGGCCACTGTAGGGTGATTTCTTGGGGATCTGCCCATGCTCTACCCGGGTCGGCATCTCCAGCGGAAGTGGAAATCGGTCGCCGCACCAGCCTCGGTTGGGTAACGACCGCGACACGCCAAAGACACGCAAAGCGCGCCTTTCGCGAGTGACGGGCGCCGTGTGGCTATATGTTTCATCCAGACGGACAGCATGAATACCACCGACGCGATTCGGCCTTAACGGTCGCGTCGGGCCCGATCTAGCGGGTAGCGTCGGGGCATACATGCGGCACAGCAAGACGAACGGCGAAAAGGAAGTAGGCACCTAAGCACCATGGCGCGCATCGGAGACGGCGGTGACCTGCTGAAGTGCTCGTTCTGCGGGAAGAGCCAGAAACAGGTCAAGAAGCTCATTGCTGGCCCCGGTGTGTACATCTGCGACGAGTGCATCGACCTCTGCAACGAGATCATCGAAGAGGAGCTGGCCGACGCCGACGACGTCAAACTTGACGAACTCCCCAAGCCGGTTGAGATCCGGGAATTCTTGGAGGGCTACGTCATCGGGCAGGACACCGCCAAGCGGACGCTGGCCGTCGCCGTCTACAACCACTACAAGCGCATCCAAGCCGGGGAGAAGGGCCGCGACTCCCGGCACGAGCCGGTTGAGCTGACCAAGTCCAACATCCTGATGCTCGGTCCCACCGGCTGCGGCAAGACCTACCTCGCCCAGACGCTCGCCAAGATGCTCAACGTCCCGTTCGCCATCGCCGACGCCACCGCGCTGACCGAAGCCGGTTACGTCGGTGAGGACGTCGAGAACATTCTGCTCAAACTCATTCAGGCCGCCGACTACGACGTCAAGCGCGCCGAGACCGGAATCATCTACATCGACGAGGTCGACAAGATCGCCCGCAAGAGCGAGAACCCGTCGATCACCCGCGACGTCTCCGGCGAGGGCGTTCAGCAGGCCCTGCTGAAGATCCTGGAGGGCACGCAGGCGTCGGTTCCCCCGCAGGGCGGCCGCAAGCACCCGCACCAAGAGTTCATCCAGATCGACACCACCAACGTGCTGTTCATCGTCGCGGGGGCGTTCGCCGGCCTGGAGAAGATCATCTACGAGCGCGTCGGCAAGCGGGGCCTGGGCTTCGGCGCCGAGGTCCGCTCGAAGGCCGAAATCGACACCACCGACCACTTCTCCGACGTCATGCCCGAGGACCTGATCAAGTTCGGCCTGATCCCCGAGTTCATCGGCCGGCTGCCGGTGGTCGCCTCGGTGACCAACCTGGACCGGGAGTCGTTGGTCAAGATCCTGTCCGAGCCGAAGAACGCTCTGGTCAAGCAATACACCCGGCTGTTCGAGATGGACGGCGTCGAGCTCGAATTCACCGATGACGCGCTGGAGGCGATCGCCGACCAGGCGATCCACCGCGGCACGGGCGCCCGCGGTCTGCGCGCCATCATGGAAGAGGTCCTGCTGCCGGTGATGTACGACATCCCGAGCCGCGACGACGTCGCCAAGGTCGTAGTGACCAAGGAGACCGTGCAGGACAACGTGCTGCCGACGATCGTGCCGCGCAAGCCGTCGCGCACCGAGCGTCGCGACAAGAGCGCCTAACACTCCCCGGCGGTCGAGCCGCCGCGCATTTGGGTACTAGATGCGCATGCCGGCCGCCGCTGCCACCGCCAGCCCCGTACCGCGCCGGCTGACGGGCGCGCTCGACCTGGTGAACTTCCTGCTGGCCGATGTGCGCGACGGGCTGGGCCCCTACCTGTCGATCTACTTGCTGCTGGCCCACCATTGGGATCAGGCGTCGATCGGGTTCGTCATGGCGGTCGGGGGGATCGGGGCGATCGTTGCGCAGGCGCCGGCCGGCGCGTTGGTGGATCGGAGCACGGCCAAACGGGCGCTGATCATCGTCGGGGCGTTGACCATCACGGTCGGTTCGTTGGCGATGCCGTTGTTTCCCGGCTTCTACTCGATCTCGGTATTGCAGGCCCTCACTGGCATCGCCGGCTCGGTCTTCGCCCCGGCGCTGGCCGCGATCACCTTGGGCGTCGTGGGTCCCCGTTACTTTTCCCGGCGGATCGGGCGCAACGAGTCGTTCAACCACGCGGGCAACGCGTCGGCCGCCGCCATTACCGGCGGGCTGGCCTACTTCTTCGGCCCGGTGGTGGTGTTCTGGGTGCTTGCCGTCATGGCGGCCGCCAGTGTGCTTGCGACGCTGCGGATTCCGGGCGATGCGATCGACCATGACGTCGCCCGGGGCATGGATCACGTGCGGGGAGGGCCGCACGAGACGCCGTCGCGGATGGCGGCGCTGCTGCACAACCGCAGGCTGATGATCTTCGCCGCGACGGTCATTGCGTTCCACTTCGCCAATGCGGCAATGCTGCCGCTGGTCGGCCAGCTGCTGGCGCTGCACAACAAGGACGTCGGGACCGCCCTGATGGCCGGTTGCATCGTCGCCGCGCAGGTGGTCATGGTGCCGGTGGCTTACTTCGCCGGAACCAAGGCCGATTCGTGGGGACGAAAGCCGATCTTCCTGGTTGGCTTCGCGGTCTTGGCCGCCCGCGGATTTCTCTACACCCTGTCCGGTAACCCGTACTGGTTGGTCGGCGTCCAGCTGCTTGACGGCATCGGGGCCGGCGTGTTCGGCGCGCTGTTTCCCCTCGTGGTCCAAGACGTGACGCACGGCACCGGCCGGTTCAATGTCAGCCTCGGCGCCGTGACGGCCGCGACGGGGATAGGCGCCTCGGTTTCCAACCTCGTTGCGGGCTGGATCGTGGTGGCCGCCGGCTACGACGCCGCCTTCGCTTCCCTGGGAGCGCTCGCGGGCGTGGGCTTCTTCCTGTACCTGATCGCGATGCCCGAAACGGCGCCCAGAGAATTGGCCGCCGTCGCGGAAGAGTGACCAATACCACACTTTTGAAGTGTCGGCGCCACCGTCCCCCGGCTGACATCGGTTTTAGGTGAAAACCGCTGCGTGTAATGGTTTAGAGACGGCCATTCTCGTCTTAGAGTCTCTTAAAGAAGTGCCATAATTGGTACCACCAGTGACACACAGCGCGAGGGCGCGGGACTCGCTTGAACAGCGCGTAACGTAAAGCTTCAGCAGCGAAGTGCCTATCCGACGAATGGAAGGCGGATACGTGGATCCGAACGGCAGCGGAGCCGGATCTGATTCTCACAACGGCTCGAACGGGTCGCCTTCCGGTGGCGGGTCCGACCGCCAGCGCCTGGAGCAAGTCGTCATTCGCTTCGCCGGGGACTCCGGCGACGGCATGCAGCTGACCGGTGACCGGTTCACCTCGGAGGCAGCGCTTTTCGGCAACGACCTGGCGACCCAGCCGAACTACCCCGCGGAGATCCGCGCCCCCGCAGGCACCCTGCCCGGGGTCTCGTCCTTTCAGATCCAAATCGCCGACTACGACATCCTGACCGCCGGTGACCGCCCAGACGTGCTCGTCGCGATGAACCCGGCGGCGCTCAAGGCCAACCTGGGCGACCTGCCGCGCGGCGGCATGGTGATCGCCAACTCCGACGAGTTCACCAAGCGCAACCTGACCAAGGTGGGCTACGTAACGAACCCCCTCGAGTCCGACGAGTTGTCCGACTACGTCGTGCATTCCGTCGCGATGACCACGCTGACGCTGGGCGCGGTTGAGGCGATCGGCGCGTCGAAGAAAGACGGCCAGCGCGCGAAGAACATGTTCGCGCTGGGTCTGCTGTCGTGGATGTACGGCCGGCCGATCGAGACCAGCGAGAAGTTCATCCGGGAGAAGTTCGCCCGCAAGCCCGACATCGCGGAGGCCAATGTCTTGGCGCTCAAGGCGGGCTGGAACTACGGCGAAACGACCGAGGCGTTCGGCACCACCTACGAGGTTTCGCGGGCGACGTTGCCCTCTGGCGAATACCGGCAGATCTCCGGCAACACCGCGATGTCCTACGGCATCGTCGCGGCGGGTCAGCTGGCCAACATTCCGGTGGTGCTCGGCAGTTATCCGATCACGCCGGCGTCGGACATCCTGCACGAGCTGTCCAAGCACAAGAACTTCAACGTCATCACCTTCCAGGCCGAGGACGAGATCGGCGGCATCTGCGCCGCAATCGGCGCCTCGTACGGCGGTGCTCTGGGCGTCACGAGCACGTCGGGCCCGGGGATCTCGCTCAAGTCGGAAGCGTTGGGTCTCGCGGTGATGACCGAATTGCCCTTGCTGGTCATCGACGTTCAGCGCGGCGGCCCCTCGACCGGCCTGCCGACCAAGACCGAGCAGGCCGACCTGCTGCAGGCGCTGTACGGCCGCAACGGGGAGTCGCCGGTTGCCGTGCTGGCGCCACGCTCGCCGTCCGACTGCTTCGAAACCGCGCTCGAGGCGGTACGCATCGCGGTCTCCTACCACACCCCGGTGATCGTGTTGTCCGACGGCGCAATCGCCAACGGCTCGGAGCCGTGGCGCATTCCGGACGTCAGCACGCTGCAGCCGATCAAGCACACGTTCGCCAAGCCGGACGAGCCGTTCCAGCCGTACAACCGCGATCCGGAGACGCTCGCGCGCCAATTCGCCGTGCCGGGCACCCCCGGCCTCGAGCATCGGATCGGTGGCCTGGAGGCGGCTAACGGCTCGGGCGCCATCTCCTACGAGCCGGTCAACCACGACCTCATGGTTCGCTTGCGCCAGGCCAAGATCGACGGCATATCGGTTCCCGACCTCGAGGTTGACGACCCGACCGGAGACGCCGAGCTGCTGCTGATCGGCTGGGGCAGCTCGTACGGCCCGATCGGTGAAGCCTGCCGGCGTGCGCGGCGCAAGGGCGTCAAGGTCGCGCACGCCCACCTGCGCTACCTGAACCCGTTCCCGGCGAACCTGGGCGATGTGTTGCGGCGTTACCCGATGGTGGTGTGCCCGGAGATGAACCTGGGCCAGCTCGCCCTGTTGCTCCGCGGCAAGTATCTGGTCGACGTGCAATCGGTTAGCAAGGTCCAGGGTGTCGCATTCCTCGCCGACGAGATCGGGCGTGTCATCCGCGCTGCGGAGGGCGGCACGCTGGCAGAAATCGAGCAAGACAAGACGATGGTCGCCAGAATGGCGGCAGCAACGGTTGGAGCGGGAGCTATCGAATGACCGACCTGGTGGGAAATCTGGCGGGCACGGACCTAGGGCTGACCCCTAGGTTGAAGAAGAACGACGGTGTGCCCACCACGGATCAGCCGCAGAAGGGCAAGGACTTCACCAGTGACCAAGAGGTCCGTTGGTGCCCCGGGTGTGGGGACTACGTCATCCTCAACACCATCCGCAACTTCCTGCCCGAGCTCGGGCTGCGTCGCGAGAACATCGTGTTCATCAGCGGCATTGGTTGCTCGAGCCGGTTCCCGTATTACTTGGAAACCTACGGATTTCACTCCATCCACGGGCGCGCGCCGGCCATCGCGACCGGTCTGGCGCTGGCCCGCGAGGACCTCTCGGTGTGGGTGGTCACCGGTGACGGCGACGCGTTGTCGATCGGCGGCAACCACCTGATCCACGCGCTGCGCCGCAACGTCAACATCACGATCTTGTTGTTCAACAACCGGATCTACGGGCTGACCAAGGGCCAGTACTCGCCGACGTCGGAGGTCGGCAAGATCACCAAGTCCACCCCGATGGGATCGCTGGACCACCCGTTCAATCCGGTGTCGTTGGCGCTGGGTGCCGAGGCGACGTTCGTCGGCCGCGCCCTCGACTCCGACCGCAACGGACTGTCCGAGGTGTTGCGCGCCGCCGCCGAGCAGCGCGGCGCCGCGGTGGTCGAAATCCTGCAGGACTGCCCGATTTTCAACGACGGCTCCTTCGACGTGCTGCGCAAGGAGGGCGCCGAGGAACGGGTGATCAACATCCGCCACGGCGACCCCATCACCTTCGGCGCCGACGGCGAGTACTGCGTGGTCAAGTCCGGCTTCGGCCTCGAATTCGCCAAGACCGCCGACGTGTCCGTCGACGAGATCATGGTGCACGACGCGCACACCGACGACTCGGCCTACGCCTTCGCGCTGTCGCGGCTCTCCGATCAGAACCTCGATCACACCGTGCTCGGAATCTTCCGGGATGTCAGCCGCCCCACTTACGACGACGCGGCGCGCTCGCAGGTGCAGGCCGCCCGCGCCGCGAAGCCGTTCGACGACGCCGCCCTGCAGTCGCTGCTGCGTGGGCGCGACACCTGGACCGTCGACTGACGTGGGCGAAACGAGTTCACTCGCCGGCGTAGTGCTCGCCGGCGGCGCATCGCAACGGATGGGGCGAGACAAAGCGAGCCTGCCCGTCCCCGGGTCCGCGGGCTCCGATGCAACCACGATGGTCGAACACGTCGTCGGCATCCTCCAACAGCGTTGCGACCCAGTCCTTGTCATGGCCGCCCAAGGGCAGCCGTTGCCCGAACTGCACGCTCGGGTCATGCGCGACGAACTGCGCGGCCTGGGCCCGTTGCCGGCGACGGGGCGGGGATTGCGCGCGGCCGCCGATGCCGGCGCCCGCCTCGCCTTCGTCTGCGCCGTCGACATGCCGTTCCTGGCCGTCGAACTCATCGACGACCTCGCCCGCCGGGCGCTGGAGACGGGTGCGGAAGTGGTGCTGCCCTGGGACGGCCAGGACCACTACCTTGCCGCGGTGTACCGGACGGACCTGGCCGACCGGGTCGACGCGTTGGTGGCCGCCGGCCAGCGCAAAATGCGCGCCCTGGTGGACTCATCGGATGCCCAGCGCGTCGTGACGTCGGAATCGCGGTGGCTGACCAACGTCAACACCGACGCGGAGCTCCGCGCCCTCGCACAGCCCCGCAGCTGACGGCAATCCCGCGCCACCAGCGCGGCGAAATCGCGTCGGATAAATTCTGCGTAAATTCGGGCACTGCCGACGCCCGAGAATGCGCAAGCCTATTCGACATAAGACGAGTGCTGTTCTCGCTTCGATTTCGGGCTAAGCGACTCGCCGTCGGGGAATAGGCAATCCGGCGGCGCACCGTGATCTGTTGGCGCACCACGAGTTTCAGGCCAATTGCCCGCCGCTTTATAAGGACGCCGTGTCCATGCGCCCGGCGTCGACCGAAATCACAGATCTCGTGAGCAAATCGGCAAGGCCGAATCGGACGGTCTGACGGAGGCGTCCGGCGGAGCAGTCGCCCTCCACGGCCGTGGCCTCGATCGCGGGCAGATAATTGTCGAAAAGCATTATGCAGGAACAAATTTCAGCACATTACCGCCTCCGGCGCGGGGACGGCTACGGGTGTCAACGCCCGCTATTTGAACGATGCAAGTTAGCCAGCAGCGCAACACAATTCGTTCCCGTGGTCAGGCGTGGCGCGTGACGGGGCAACGTAACTTGTTGTAGGCTACGCCGCTTCGCGACAGCGGACCTGGGTCCGTTGGACCCGAAACGGCCCAAACGTGGTAGCGCAAATACGTGCGCCAGTTCACAAAATGGGCGTGATTCGGCTCACGATTTGAAACGCCGCGCGATTGTTGGGTACTTCTCGAAATCACGCAGCTGACCTGCCGAAATGGCGACGGTATTGCGCCGTGATCACCCCGTTACCGAAACGAGATGGCCGTCTTCCCAAGATGACGAACGCGGCTCGTTCTCGTACGGTCCCTGTTAGCCCGCAACGGGTTACGGAACAGTAACTGAAAACAGAATCACGGACCCGCGTGTGAGCGGGGCTGCGGACGGCGAAGGCCAGTCCGCGGCCGGCGGGTAGCAGTCCGCCGGGCGATTCGAGCCCACCGCTGTCGTGCCGGAACAAGCCGGCACGTTCCGAAGCAGGTTTCCGCATCAACCAGAAACCGTCAGCCCACCCCCGTGGGCTTGCTTTGGCGCGCGCGCACCGCGAAAGGAAAGATATTGAAGAACGTCCGTAAGACGCTCGTTCTTGCCGCGGTCACGGGCACCCTCGTGACCATCCCGTCGGCCACCGCGACTGCGGAGCCGATGGGTTTCGACCCCAACATGGCGCCCGCCCCGGCGCCGGACGCGCCGCCCCCCCCGGCTCCCGACGCCCCGCTGGCTCCGGACG